>JAHJFW010000010.1 GCA_018824765.1 Patescibacteria group bacterium | reverse complement strand
GTTCCGGGGGTGAATGTGCCGCCGTTGACGATAAAGTTGCCGCCGACATTAAAGGCATTTGTTCCAAGCGATAGCTCACCGCCAGTGATCGAAAAATTATTCGTTGTTGTTGCATTGCCGGCGAAAGTCGCGGTGTTTCCTGATTTTGCGATAGTGAGGTTGTAAAAATCCGTCGAACTCACGCTTTGCGCGCCAGAACCGTTCAACTCAATAGTTCCTGCTTGGGGCGTAAATGTTCCGCCGTCGACTATAAAATTCCCGCCAACGGATAATGTGTTATTGCCTAAAAGCAAAGATCCTCCTAACAATGTAAGATTCCCCGTCGTACTCGCGTTAGTAAATCCGGATATGGTAATTCCGCCGCCTCCTGATTTGTTGATTTCAATATTATGCAGTGTACCTGTTGTCGCTTGCTCCCAAGTATGCGCTCCATATCCATTCAAGATGACTTTTGCGGTATCCATATAAGCAGTCAACTGACCATATAGCCCAATGTTTTGGCGCAATTCCAATGTTCCGGTTCTTCCATAAAGTGTAGCTATTTCACTTCCAATCGCAAAATTTCCATAAAACGTAGCCGTCGCATTTCCTATATCTAGCGCTCCATTGTTACCGGCAAATGAAGAGGAAACGTTGATAAAGCCGGACATCGTACCTAAAGCGTTTGCTCCAGTAACTCCAAATGTCAACGTTGAGCTAAAACCGAGGTTGCCGCTGGTTGAGGTCACTACGCCGCCATTATTGATTGTCGCCGCCGCACCCGCAACAAAATCATACGACTGCGCGTCGAACGTGCCTCCCAAAACGCTAAACATTCCAGTAGTTGAGACGCTTGTCGTTAACGTGGCTGTTCCGCCTGACTTATTCACTATTAAAGCGCCAAAAGCCGTGGAGCTTACACTTTGCGATCCTGAGCCGTTAAATGTCGTTGTCGCCGTTCCCGGTGAAAATACTCCACCATTGACGATAAAATTTCCTCCGACTGCCAATTCTTTTGATCCGAGCGAGAATATTCCTCCTGTTAGAGAAAAATTACCGGTTGACGTGGCGTTGTTCGAAAGTGTTGCCGTACCGCCTGATTTGGCGATGCTCAAATTAGTGAAAGCCGTCGAGCTTACGCTTTGCGCGCTGGAGCCGTTTAATTCGATGGTTCCTGCTCCGGGGGTGAATGTGCCGCCGCTCACTATAAAATTTCCGCCAACGCGAAATGTGTATGAACCAAGAGAAAACCCTCCGCTGTATATCGTAAAATTACCTGTGGATGTCCCGTTTCCTGATAATGTAACTGCTCCGGCAGTCTTATTCACTTCCACGGAACTGAATGATGTCGGATTCGCCACGGGATAACCCAAAGATTGATTACTCCCACCGGTAAAAACAGTTTTGGCCGTTTGCATATTGAGCGTTGCAAAGTGAATATTCACGTTATTTTGTATTTCAAGAGTTCCGGTGCAACCGTTGATGGTCGCTTGAGCATAGATTGTTAACGACCCAAATAACGTTGTCGTGCCGGAACCGATTTCTAATTTTGACGAAGGTCCTCCTATCTGAAAGGTCGAAGAAACATTGATATTTCCAGACGAAGAGCCAATAGCATTGCTTCCTGCGTTACCCACCGTTACCGACCCGCCAAATCCCAAATATCCGCTGGTGGAAGTTACAACGCCGCCGTTGTCCAAAATCGCGGTTGACGTAACATTCAAACCGAAAGATTGCGCATCAATGGTGCCGCTCGAATTGATCGTGCTGATTGCGACAGGAGCGCTCAATTGCGTGGAGGTTCCGGAAACAATAATCACATCATCCCCAACTCCCGGCGCATTGCCGTTGCAGTTTGTCCAGTTGGCGGCAGTATTAAAATCTCCTACAGGAAAGCCGTCCGTATTCGCATAAATACACATAGCGGCAGAAGCCGTTTTAGGCAAACTTAGAAGCGCGACGCCTAAAAACGCGAAAACTACCGTTAAAAACGTCAGATTAACAAAATTTTTTCCAACGTTAAACTTAACCAACGCGGATTTAAAATCAACCATACTGTTTGGGATTAAGAAAAAAATAATACTGATGTTCAGTGTAACAAAAAATCCTTGCATTTGTAAGAAAAAACTGTGGATAAATATTCTCGTTATCATCTGTTGGACGTCTGACGTACATACATATTCCAACTGGATCACCACCTTGAAAATCCGCGGTAAATAAACTATGCTATGCCGGCCTGCACGGAGAGGTCGCATAGTGGCCTAGTGCACTTGCTTGGAAAGCAAGCATACCGCAAGGTATCGCGAGTTCGAATCTCGCCCTCTCCGCCATATAAAAACCCTCGTTGTGCGAGGGTTTTTATATGCGCAACTTGAACAAATTTTCGTTTATTGATTCAATTGCGCGTCAATTACAGCTTTCAGCGTTGCATACGGTACCGCCCCCTCAACCAACTGCCCGTTCACGAATGTCCCGGGCGTGCCTTGGATTCCGGACGCCTCTCCTTCCTGCGCATCTTGCGCGACCTTGGCTGCGGTGGCTCCTGAATCAAGGCAGGCGTCGAATTTGGCGCTGTCCAATTTCAAACTCTTTGCAACCTCTTTCCATTTGGCCACGGACATTGTCCCAGCCTCATTAGCCTTAAAAATCTCGTCATGCATCTCCCAAAACTTACCCTGCTGTCCGGCGCATTCTACCGCTTCAGCCGCTTTTTGCGCTTCCGGATGCAAAGACAATAACGGGAAATGGCGGAAGACGACGCGCACGTCATTCGGATAATCCGCCAATGCCTGCTTAACCGTTCCGTCATGCCGCTGGCAGTACGGACATTCAAAATCCGAATATTCAATCAAAGTAACTTTAGCATTTTTATTGCCGCGGATATTTTCACTATTTTCATCCACCGGCTTGACCGGTCCGGCCAACGGTGCATCTGGAACAGCATACGGATCAGCCGACGGATCTGCCGCCACCTGCGCGGCATTGCCGGCTACGGCGGGCGCAAACGGCAGGCCCTTGCCGCTAATCAGCCAGCCGACCAACAGAGCCAAAGTTAACGTTGTCATCGCTGAAATACCGACCAGCAGTCCCAACACAAACATTATTTTGGGATTGCCCTCAAATGAACCTCTTGATTGGTGCTCTTGAAGCAT
>JAHJFW010000098.1 GCA_018824765.1 Patescibacteria group bacterium | reverse complement strand
TTTTCATCCAAACCAAGCGCCTGTCGTGCCGCGCTTTTAGATAACGCTGCCACATCAAAAGAAATCAGATCTATTCCGTTCGGAATGGTCACGATTTTTTGTCGTGGCGTAATGTGTAATTTTTTAGCCAAGGCTTCGTCTGCGGGATGTACCGTAACGATAATGTCTTTTTTCGACGCGCTCCATTGTTCGCTTTTCAAATAGATCAACCGTTTTAACCAGCCCAACTTTTCCAAAAAAGCCCAGCCGCCAATGCGATAAATCGTCAATGGGACTTTTTCAAGTTGCGCGGCCATTGATCCGACCACGCTCATCTTTGAGCTGTTCAAATGCACGACATCCGGTTTAAAATCTCGAATCAATAAGCGGATTTCATACAAAGCCGCCAAATCAGCAAATGGCGAAATCGAGCGCTTTACGGTTTTTAAACGCCTAAAATTAAGCCCGGCTTCACGGCACCGAGCTTCCAATTCGCCGGTTTCACCCGCGGCCAGCCTGATTTCATAACCGCGTTTTTTAGCCTCTTTTGCCGCCAATAAAATAAAATGCTGCGCCCCGCCCCAATCGGCGGTAGTTATAAGAAAAAGTATGCGGCGCTTGGCGATTGGCATAATTACAGCTAAGATAGCGGAATATGGAAAAAATTCCAAGCACCAAGCACCAAATTCCAAACAAATCTCAATTACCAAAATTCCAAACGTTTCGGACATTTGAGCATTGGAGTTTGTTTGGAATTTGGAATTTGGAATTTGGAATTTAACCCCATGTGCTCCATAGCAGGCATTGTTACTAAAAACGGAACATCTCCGGACGAGGGGTTGCTTCGACGCATGGCCGATAGTTTGAAACATCGCGGACCTGACGGTGAAGGCATTTGGACGCGGCCCGGAATAGGTTTAGCGCATCGGAGATTGGCAATCATAGATTTGTCAGAGCGCGGAGCCCAACCGATGTCAAACGTCCAACGTCCCACGTCCAACGTCCCACGTCCAATATCGGAAGATCGCGGAGAACTGACAATCGTATTTAATGGCGAAATATATAACTATCGCGATTTGAAAAAAGAACTTTCTGCGAATTGGAAATCAGACAGCGACACAGAAGTAATATTGGAAGGGTATCGCAAATGGGGCGATGATGTCGTGAAGCGGTTGCGTGGAATGTTTGCTTTTGCGCTTTGGGACGCGCCGCGGAAAAGATTGCTTTTGGCGCGCGACCGCATTGGAAAAAAGCCGCTGTTTTTTACGCAGAATTCGTCCGGCGATTTTTTGTTCGCATCGGAAATCAAGGCATTTCGCGGAATCGCTGATCTTAAACCGGATTGGGATGCGATACGTTTGTTTCTAGGGTTGCAGTATGTTCCATCGCCTAAAACAGGGTTTGAAAACGTTTCACAGCTTGAGCCGGGGTGCATGGGGATATTGGAGTCGGGAGAATGGAAAATTAAGCGATACCATAGATGGAATGACGAAATCCGAATGACGAATGACGAAAGGGGAAAAATTTCCAATGACGAAATCGATGCGCAGATCAAATCAAAGCTCGACGAAGCTGTGAAGATTCGACAATTGGCGGCTGACGTTCCGGTCGGGGCTTTTTTGTCCGGCGGTATAGATAGTGCTGCTGTTGTTGCTTTTGCTTCACGCTATTCGGAAAAGCCTTTGCAAACTTTTACCATGGGTTTTCCGAGCCTGAAGATGGATGAGCGCAAGGAAGCGAGGAAGATAGCCGAGTTTTTTAAAACCGACCATCAAGATTTCGAAGCGCGCCCGGAACACCTGATTGAATTAATCGATACACTGGTTGATCATTATGATGTACCTTATGCTGATTCATCCGCGCTCCCGTTATGGCTTTTGGCACGGGAAACTTCGAAACAGATCAAAGTCGTTTTAACAGGCGATGGCGGCGATGAGACGTTTGGAGGCTATCGTCGATATACGGCATTTGAGCGAGCTCTGCGCATCCCAAGCGCTGCGGCGTCGATTTTTGAAATAACCTGTCATGTAACACATGACAACAGATTTTGCAGAATGGCGGAAACTGTA
>JAHJFW010000097.1 GCA_018824765.1 Patescibacteria group bacterium | reverse complement strand
GCCATAATACAAAAGATTGTGGTAAACGCCGATTAATGCGCCGATGCCGCATAATCCAATAATGTAGCGGCGCGCATTTTTATCATTGGTCCAAAAAGCGATGGCTGAAATCAGCACCACAGGATAGAGTGCGATTCTTTGATACCAGCACAGAATGCATGGTGGTTCATGTAGAATTTCACTGTAATACAAACTGCCCAGCATTCCGATTAGAGAAATCGCGAAAGTTAGAGGCATAGCTTGCTTGCGCAAGAGTTGATAGAGTCGCATAGTATAAGGATAGTATTCAAAAATCGGACGGCTGGCAAATTTACGTCCGGATAAGTCGAATGGATATGCTATATAAAAACCGTGAAGAAGCCGGCACTAAGCTGGCTGAAAGGTTGAAAAACTTTTCTGGCAAAACCGACGTGCTGCTGTATGCATTGCCGCGCGGCGGAGTTGTGGTTGCCGATGAAGTGGCAAAAGCCCTCGGCATTCCGCTCGATGTGATTGTAACGCGCAAGATCGGCGCACCGTCCAATGAAGAATACGCAATCGGAGCTTTGGCAGAGACGGGTGAGGTGGTTTGGAATGAAGCGGAATACAAGGCCAATGATTCGAAAAAAATCGAGGAGATCGTTGAGGTGGAGAAGAAAGAAGCAAAGCGCCGTATTGATGTGTATCGAAAAGGCCGGCCATCGCCGTCGTTTGAAGGAAGGACCGTGATTATTATTGATGACGGAATTGCGACCGGACTCACTATGAAAGCGGCAGTTTTGGTTGCGCGCCACCAAAAAGCCGCAAAGATTATTGTCGCTGTCCCCCACGGCGCCAAAGAATCCATTGCGGAATTGCGGCAAGACGGCGTTGAAGTAGTCGCGCTTGAAGAGCCGGAATGGTATGGCGCAGTCGGACAGTTTTATAGCGATTTTCCGCAAGTCGAAGACAAGGAAGTAAATTATATTTTGGAAAAATATGCCAAAGAAAAATAATGTCGTTCCATTGGTTGTGATTGGGTTCAAGGATGAAACCGCTTTTGTGCGCGGCATTGCAAAAGAATTCGGTGTCGCCCCGCAGTTTGCGGTTACCAAAAAATATAAAGCCGGTGAGAGCGCGGTTTCGATTCCGGCGCCGGTCGGTAAAAAGACAGTGGTGGCGGCCAATGCGTGGGAAGATCCGCGATGGATTTTTAACCTGCTTTTGTTGCTCGGCGCTGAAGTGGAAGCAGGCGCTAAAGAGGTGATTTTGATTGCGCCGTGGATCGCCTACGGCAGGCAGGACCGCGCGGCAAAACCGGGCGAAACATCAGCTGGAGAAACAATTGCAGGCGCATTGCTTTCTACCGGAGTGGACAAAATTATAACGCTGGACGCTCATAGCCCGCGTTTCATGAAATTTTTTAAGGGACGCTTGCAAAATATCCGCGCCACAGATGCGGCGGCCGCTTTTGCCTCAAAGCATAAAATTAATGCTGTGGCCGCGGCTGACCTCGGAGCGCGCGAACGTGCTTTGGAAGTGTCGCAAAAGCTGAAGGCGTCCATGATCCAAATTACGAAAAAAAGACTGAAAAGCGGAAGCGTCGAATCAGGACTTTTAAAGGGCGATGCCAAAAACAAGCGCGTGCTGATAATTGATGATATTGCCGATAGCGGGGAAACTCTGTTTAAAGCCGCAGAAATCTTGAAGCGCAAGGGCGCGGTTTATGTTTCTGCATTCGTGTCGCATGCAGTATGTTTGGCGCGGCTTAAAAAAGAAGGACGAAAACGCGGCTTGGATAATATTTTCACCGTTTTCGACCATGCGACGCGCAGTCTGAACGCGCCTTTCAACCTTTTCGTGCCAACACGGCAAAAGTGACGGCACCTGCTTGTTTGGGATTGTTTGAACCGCGGGAATATTCGACCAGAGGATGGCCGGTTAAAGTTTTTTGGACGGCTTTTCTTAAAATTTCCTCGCCGCGTCCGTGGATGATTTTTACGGTTTCAGTTCCGTGCATGAATTCATGGTGCAGAAAAGTTTCCAGCCTGTTTATAGCCTCTTCCGTTGTCAGGCCATGCAGATCAATTTCAGGCGCTTCCCCAAGTTCGGCCGCAAAAATCGCGGCTTCATGGTCGGCTATTGCAGGGGACTGTTGCGCGTTTTTTTCATACATAACTGCATTATGTTAGCATATAAAGGTTATGATGACTAAACGCTTTTATTTTTTTGTCGGGGGTTTGGTTTTGGCGGCATTGGTCGGGATCAGCTTGATTGTTTTTGAACCGCACGATGGCATACAAGGCGCGGAACCTGTTGCGGGAGACCCAGCCGTTATTTTTACCGTTCCAACCGTGGAAGATGCCATCGCGTCGAATAATAATGTTACATCCACTAATGCCGAAATTGTGCGCGTAATTGACGGAGACACGTTTGTCGCCAAGTTGGATAACGAAGAGGCGGAGTGGACGGTGCGTATGCTTGGAATTGACACTCCGGAAACTGTTGACCCGCGTAAACCCGTGCAATGTTTCGGCAAGGAGGCTTCGGATCGTTTGAAGGAGTTGCTTCCGGAAGGATCGCGCGTCCTGCTGGTTGCTGATTCGGCGGCGGATGAACGCGACAAATACGGCCGTTTGTTGAGGAATGTTTTTTTGGGCGATGGAACTGATGTGAATGCAGCTATGGTTTTGGATGGTTATGCCTACGCATACCTTTCTTTCCCATTGAATCAGGAACGAAAAAACGAATTGCGCCATCTCGAGGAAGAAGCCAATTTTTTGGAAAAAGGACTTTGGTCGCCAGATACGTGCGGAGGAGGGAAAAGTCTATAAAGTCCATCAAGTCTATAAAGTCTATGGAATATATTCCCTGAGCTTGTCGAAGGGTTGCCTTGATTTGGGCAGTCCTTAAACAAGCTCAAGAACTATTAT
>JAHJFW010000096.1 GCA_018824765.1 Patescibacteria group bacterium | reverse complement strand
ATGCAAGAATCCCCGAGCAGGGGATTTTTGTATGCCGAGGTAGCTCAGTGGTACCTGCCTGCCGGCAGGCAGGGAGCGAAGGACTGAAAATCCTTGCGTCGCCAGTTCAATCCTGGCCCTCGGCACCACATAAAAAATCCCCTTCGGGATTTTTTGTGTGTCTTGCGTCCGAGAACCGCGGTACTTGGCACCGCGGTACATGGTACAAAAGGGACAGGTGTGAATTTTGGGTGTATGACATCTGAATTTTTGGGAGCAGGGCTTTTTTATTTTGCATGTGGATAAAATTATCTCATCTCAATGCTTGTCTGTTATAATACTTTCCAGATGTCCGATTTTTTGAGTTCAGGTTTTTTCACGGCTGTCATACTTGTGGCGGGCGCATTGCTTTATTATTTTTTTTATTTGAAGAAAAAAAGCGGCGGCAAAGGCGGCAAAATGCCGAAGACAAAAACAGGCCGGCCGATTCAAATGGCTTATACACGTGATTTGTCAGAGGAAGCTGAAAATAAAAAATTAGATCCTGTGATTGGCAGGGAGGATGAGATTGAGCGGGTGATCCATATCTTGACGCGCCGAACAAAAAACAATCCTCTGCTTTTAGGCGAACCCGGCGTCGGCAAAACGGCAATCGTAGAGGGTATCGCAAGGCGTATCGCCAAGGGAGATGTTCCGGGCCGCTTAAAGGAAAAGAGGGTCTTGGCTTTGGATCTTGGCAGTTTGATTTCCGGCACCAAATACCGCGGCGAATTCGAAGAGAGGATGAAAAAATTGACAGACGCAATTAAGTCAATGAGCCGTATTGTGATTCTTTTTATTGACGAGATTCACATGATCGAGCAGGCCAAAGGAGCAGAGGGTGCGATGAATGTTTCCGATATTATCAAACCGGCGTTGTCGCGTGGCGAGTTGCAAGCCGTCGGCGCCACGACATGGAAAGAGTATCAGGCCTACATCAAACCGGACGACGCGCTCAATCGTAGGTTCCAACCGGTTATCGTGGGCGAACCGTCGCCTCAAGCCTCACTGCAAATACTTCAAGGCATAAAAGAAATTTATGAAGAGCACCACAATGTGCTCTACGATGACGAAGCTTTAAAGGTGGCAGTTACTTTATCAGCAAAATATATAAAAGACCGTTTTTTGCCGGACAAGGCTATTGATTTGATAGACGAAGCCGGTGCCAAGGTTTCGATAGAATCATCGCATAACAGCAAACACGCAATGGCGCTTTTGCACGCCGCCGGTTCAAAATTGCGGACGCGCTTGGAAGTTTTGAAGAAAGACAAGGCGAAATTGAAAAAAGAATTGACCGGTTTAAAAAAATTGCAGGAAACTATACATGAACCGGAGCTGGAAGAAGTGCGCGGCAGAGTCGAGCATTTGATGGGTGAAATTGAAAAGATAGAAAAGCGCATGGAACAGGGCTTGATCGGCAAGACGCCTGTTGTGCGCGCCGAGGATATAAAAGAGATCGTTAGGGATTGGGTTGGAAAGAAAATTAAAGTCGCGTAGAATATTAATTAAATCTATATTATGAACACTCCAAAGACGGTTACGAAGACACAGGTTTCAACGCGGACAGCTGTAATAATCGTAGTTGTCGCGTTGGCAGCGCTCGGTTTTGCAGCGTACGGATACGGATTTGGCCTCATGCCGAGATTACGCTCCGTTTCGCTCACTGAAAGAATAAAAAAACCTACGCCTTCAGAAAGCAGTAGCAACATAGCGACATCTCCAAAACCGGATGTGACTAAAGCGATGTTCCTTCCGACAAATAAACCCTTCTTAACAATGATGGGGAACGAATCTGCGCCTATACTTACCCTAAAAGAGGGAGGAGAAGAAGTGCTTTATTCTTTTAAACTTGATTCAGTCGACGATCCGAAGGCAAATGGAGCGATTCAAGCACGTCAGCTCGTTTTTACAGTTAGCATTAATAAAGGCCTCAGTCTCCATTCGTTTTATTTGAATATCGATAACAATAAATTATCTTCTAAGATAATTGCGGTGCGCAAAACAAATCCTGCAACGATATTTGATATTGGAAAATCATTTCATCCAAATCCAGACAAAAATCAACTGTCTGCTGACGCCATTACGGGCTATCCTAAGACTGAAGGCGATATTCAAGAATTGATACCGATGGATGAATTTTATGTTATTGTCGAAGAACCGACGTATTTAGTGAGTAAATCGGGAGGATCGATTATTCAGTTGATTGCCAGGATTAGCGGAGTTACAGGGATGGAAAAACAAGTTATCGAAACGAATTTATACGGAAAAACAGTTGAACCTCCATACGGCGGCTATCTTTTGACTAATAGAGACTATGTGTTAAACCCTGCAATAGCAAACATAACAACAAAAGCCGCCGGCGGTATTTTTTATCTCATTCATAATGATCCGCCAGTGGATACGGAGCCGAAGAATGTGCATCCTGATTATCTGAATTGGTGTCCGACTATTTGGACGGATAGTTCCGCAAAAAACCATAGTATTATGACCGGTCAGGATGGAGGAACGCGTGATTGGTTCTGTTTGAACGGATTACTTGGAACGAGAACTATCATCGGAGGATGAACGAAGGGTAATTCAAGCCCGCCGACTATAGCCGGCTGTTGTTTGTTTTTTTTGGCAGCTTCACGATCAACAGCCGCCATGTTACAAACAAATGACTAAAACCGAATGACTGATGACGAATGAAGGTATATTTCCTAAATTCGTCATTCGGATTTACCAATCAATAATATGCGAATCGGTATTGATGCGAGAATGATGTCTGCGCGGGCGACGCGTGGGATCGGCAGGTATATTGAAGAGCTGATACGGGCCATGCTTGTTTCCGCGCCTTCCAATCGTTATGTGCTGATTACCCGCAGCGCCCTCCATCCGTTTGCCACGCACCCATCGGTTGAAACGCGCGTGGCAGACATTCCATGGTACGGGCTGGAAGAGCAATTGCGTTTGCCTTTTATTTTTCGGGCGTTGCGGGCGGACGTCATCCATGTCCCGCATTGGAATGCGCCGCTTTTTTACAACGGTCCGCTGGTCATTACGGTCCACGATTTGCTTTTGCGGCATCAGCCAAATAGCGCCCGAATTTCAACACGCAGCGCTTTGGTAGCGGCTGTGAAACGGCTGGGGTTCCGCATTGTCTTGTCGCGGGCCATTGTACATGCATATAAGATTTTAGTTCCAAGTAATTTTGTGGCCGATGATGTGGCGCGCTTTTTTCCCAAAGCCGCTCAAAAAATCGTTATTACGGGCGAGGGAATAACAAGACGGACCACATTCCCAACTGTTTTGGAAAACAAGCCGCCACGTTCCGAATATCTGCTATACGTCGGTTCGGCTTATCCGCACAAAGGCCTTGATACATTGATTGACGCTTGGGCAGAACTTAGCGCACGGCATTGCAATTTGCGTTTGAAGATAGCCGGCAGCGAAGATGTTTTTATGCAGCGTTTGAAAGAAAGCGTACAGCGCCGCAATTTGCAGCGGGTGGATTTTTTGGGGTTTGTTAAGGATGAAGAGTTGAATAAACTGTATCAAGAGGCGTTAGTTTTTGTGTTTCCGTCCAATTTTGAAGGGTTTGGATTGCCGCCTTTGGAGGCGATTCGCGCCGGCTGTCCCGTGGTTTCGTCAGACGCCGGAGCTTTGCCAGAAGTGATTGGCGAGGACAACGCTTTTTTCTTTCAAGCAGGCTCAAGAAATGCTATACTCCAAGCCATTGAGGGCGTTTTATCAGATCCTGAAGCGGCGCGGAAAAAAAGTTTGCGCGCCGCGCCGTCTCTTTTGGCCAGACACAATTGGGAAGCGGCCGCGGTTAAAACGCTAGATGCTTATAAAACATTTCTAAAATGAGATCACGCAAGAAAAAAAACGATACGGTCTTGGAGGCGCAATTGGAGCAAATATTGGAGCAGGACGGCCTTACCATGGTTTCGCCCCAAGGCGTGAAGCGGCGTGCCAGACGCATCAAAAAGAGCCGCGAACCGGCGTCGCAGTTTAGAGTGCCTGTACTGGACGATTTTAATTCCGCAGCCGCGGCAAGCGACAGCATAGCGGATATGGATATGGCGGCTGTTGAGTTGCTGGTAAATAATTTTTCAGCAACAGAACCGAAAACGCTGTCCATCAAATATGCGGAACAGCCGCGCAGCGAGTATGTTTTGTCACTCCGTGAAATTTCTTTCAGCACGCGCTGTCCGGCTTCGGATGAACAAATGCCGTGGTGTGATGCCGTAACCGCCGACAGCGACTTAGCGGCATGCGCAAATGAACCTGCGGTTTATGGCACGCTGGCAAATGATCTGCTGGTCGAAAGCTTTGACCCGCATTTTTTCAATGAGCAGTATACGTCGCCGGATTTTTTTATCGCATATCGGAATATCTACGGATCTTTTGACAGGTTCAGCGGGTTTTTGCGCATTTTGGCCGCTGACGCAATATCTCTTTTTCAGCGCGTAGAAAGGATTGAACGGAGAGTCATTGAAGCCGGCGCTTTGGCAGGCGATGAATTGCGCGACGCAGTGGCAATCGTTGAAGTCCCGCGCTGGTCAATTGCCCGCGCCTTAGCAGGTTTTGTCGGCTTGCTGTTGGTAGTAACATTGCCTGCCAATGCTGTGGTTTTATATCGCTCGGTCGGCACTGTGCGACAGGCGGCTGAAGGGGTAGGGGAAAAAGCCCTTGGCGATTTAATGGCCGCACAAAATTCCTCGGACGGCAAAACCGCGGCTGAATCCCTGAAAAACGCTTCGGAACATTTTAGGCAAGCTGATGCCTTGCTGGGAAAATCGAGCGCTTTGGCTTTTGGATTGGCATCGGTTGTGCCGGATCAGTACCGCACAGCCAGGGCACTGCTTGAAGCCGGCGACAAAGCCAGTTCAGCGGGCCGTCTCTTAGCCTTGGGTTTTGACAAGGTTTTCAGTGATCCTACGCGCCGTTTGGATGAACGGATGGATGTTTTAGCCGCTTATGCCAAAGGGATTTTGCCGATGCTTTCAGATGCCGGACGCGCAGCCGCGACAGTCAAGCCGGAAAATTTACCGCCTGAACAGCGCGAAAAATTCGCAGCTCTGGCAGGTAGTTTGCAGACTGCCACCGAATCTGTGCGGGAATTTGCCGGCATTGCCGATTTGTTAACGGCCATGCTTGGAAAAAACAGCCGACGGACATACTTGTTGGTTTTTCAAAACAATACTGAACTCCGTCCGACCGGAGGTTTTATGGGATCAGTCGCCGAAATTACGGTGGATCGAGGCGCTATTAAAAAGATATTCGTTCCGCCCGGCGGCACTTATGATATTAAAGGTCAGCTTTTGGCGCACGTGATTGCGCCCGAGCCTCTGCATTTGATAAACCCGCACTGGCAGTTTCAGGATGCCAATTGGTTTGCCGATTTTCCGACCAGCGCCGAAAAAATCCGTTGGTTTTGGAGCAAGGCTGGACAACCGACGCTTGACGGCGTCATCGCGATTAACGCTTCCTTGGTTGAAAAAGTTTTTGATGTTACCGGACCGATTGATATGCCGGAATACGGCAAGAGTATAGACAGCGGAAATTTTTTAATTGAAACGCAAAAAGCCGTGGAGCTTGAATACGACAAAGAGGCGAATACCCCTAAGAAATTCATCGGCGATTTGGGTGAAGCTTTGAGGAGCCGTCTGCAGGTTTTGTCAAAAGACGAAATGTTGAAACTTGGGACGCTGTTGTCGGCCGGCTTGCAAACCAAAGAGGTGCAGGTCTATCTGACTAGGCCTGATGAAGAAGCGCTTGTAGAGAAATATGGTTGGAATGGCCGGATGAAGCCAACGTCAGGCGACAGTTTGGCAATTATCGAGGCGAATATTGCAGGGCAAAAAACAGACGGCGTAATCGAGGAAAAAATTGAACATTCAGCCATTGTGCAATCCGATGGCGGAATTATCGATCGCCTGAAAATAGTTCGCACGCATAATGGCGTAAAAGGGGAATTGTTTAATGGCGTGCGCAACGTGTCTTATATCAGGGTTTATGTCCCAGAAGGCAGTGAATTGATTAAGGCGTCGGGTTTTGAAGATCCGCCGGCCGGACTGTTTAAAAAGCCGGATGACGATTATGTTCCGGATGTGGAAGTTGCGAAAATCGAATCAGGCATGCGTAAAACTGACAGCGGCGCCAGTATCGGCGAAGAAAGCGGCAGGACGGTTTTTGGTGGCTGGGCCCAGTTGGATCCGGGAGAGACGGAGACGCTTACTTATGAGTATCGCCTGCCTTTTACAATCCAAAATATCCGGAACAATCTGGATGCGGCGCCTATTGAGAGCGATACGCCTGAAGCGCGAGGCGCGTATTTTTTACTGCTGACAAGCCAATCGGGAAAAACGGAGCGCGAACTCGTTTCGAACTTGACTTTGCCTGACGGTTGGAACGCGGTTTGGTCAAACACCGCATCCGGTTCACAAGTGAGCGACGTGGGATATGATGGGAAGTGGGACCGCGACATAGTGGTGGCTGCTTTGGCTGCGCCGAGTACAGCCGTGCAGATGACGGGTTCGGAATATAACGGCCAGCCATCCTCGGATTCCGCCGATTTAAACACTCCACAGCGATGAGTAAAAAAAGATTTTTCCAAAACAGGCCAGCGCCGCATCCGCCGTCTCCCGATTCCGGAGTCGGCCAAGGTGTGGAAGACAGCCTGTCAGCAATTTATCGCGATGAATCAGGTAAGATGCCGGATTTGACCAAATTGGAGCCGACAAAATCTCGCTGGTGGCTTTTTGCGTTAATCACATCAATGGTTTTTGTTGCTTTTGTTTTGGCTGCAGTGTGGGCCGGTTTTTCGTATTTCAAACCCTTCCGCGGTTTTTCAGGGCAGGGTTTGGAGATAATGATCGAGGGCCCGGAAAAAGTTTCATTGGGTGCGGAGACCACTTATTTTATCAATTACAAAAACTTAACTTCAGAACCTTTGGCATCGGCTGATCTCCGTGTCAGTTTTCCCACGGACTTTGTCGTCACTCAAGTAGAGCCGCAAATTGCGGATACAGCGCTTTTTTGGCGGTTAGGCGCGATTCCGGTTGACGGCCGCGGAACAATTACAGTCCGTGGAATTTTTACGGGTGCTTTGGGGACAGTGACGGCAGTGCAAGTCGTGGGAAATTATCGTCCGGCCTCTTTTAACAGCGACTTTGAAGCCTTGGCGACCAAGGTTTTGAATTACAGCGATAGCGTTTTGGAGGGCGACCTGCAAGTTCCGGTCAAAATTTTGCCCGGCGATGAGGCGGCTTTTACTTATACAGTGCAAAACAAAGGCGATAAGGCATTGACCGGCTTGTATTGCCGTTTTACTTTGCCTGAGGGTTTTCAATTGGAAACGACTTCAACGGCTTTTTCAATTGACGGCAGAAATTTGCTGACGCCTTTGCCGGATTTGGCCGAAGGCGCTTCAACGACTGTGGACGTGAAGGGTGTTTTTGCCTCGGGCATATCCGGCGAAGTCCACGTGATAGCGGAAACCGGACGCTTGGGTGAGGATGGCGCTTTTTTGACCGGCCAGAAGAGCGAGACGTCTTTTACGGTTTTAGCCGGTGATTTGTCACTTAAGTTGGTGGTGAACGGTAAGGATACGGACGCGGCGATTGCTTACGGTGTTCCATTGCATTTTGGTATCAGTTATGAAAATACATCTTCGGAAGATTTGAAAAACGTGGTTTTGCATTTGCGTTTTGAATCCGCCAGCGGAACGTCGTCCTCAAATAATGCTTTGTTGGTGGATTGGCAAGATTATGTGGAGAATGCCAGCGGAACGCGGAAGGGGAATGAAATCATTTGGGATGATGACAGCATTGCCGCGCTCAAGCGTTTGCCGCCGCGTGAGGAAGCGATGCTTGATGTCTCTTTGAAGGCTTTGCCGGCCGTTTCAGGCACTGATGATTTGGCGGTTAGGGCGGTTTTGGAAGCTGAAATAGGGTCAGTCGGCGAAACCAAGGTCAACCGCGTAGTTAAAGCGGCGCCGATTGTTTTACGCTATTTAAGTGATGCGGATTTTTTTTCAGAGGCGCGATTTTTTAGCGAGGAAGGCGTGCAAGTCGGAGCCGGACCTTTGCCGCCTTTGGTGGGGCAGGGGACGAAATACAGGGTGGAGTGGGCGGTGAAAAAGAATTTTCATGAGTTGAAGAATTTGAAAATCACGGCCACGCTGCCAAAGATCGCCATGTGGACGAATAATACGCTGGTTGAAGCCGGAGAGTTGAGTTATGACGAAAATACGCGCATGGTTACTTGGACCTTGAACAAGATGCCGGAAGACGTTGACCGGCTTTTGATTGATTTTGATATTACAATCACGCCGACAGAGGCCGATGCCAACAGGTTTGCCAAGCTTTTAGGAGAGTCGAAGTTTGAGGCCGCTGATGTTAATGCCAATGCATCGCTTTTGT
>JAHJFW010000095.1 GCA_018824765.1 Patescibacteria group bacterium | reverse complement strand
CAAATCAAGTGAACATTCCCGTCATCCCAGCGCAGGCTGGGATCCATCAGAAAGACGGATGGATTCCTGCCTTCGCAGGAATGACGAAAGCGAGTCTATTTATGCGAAGGTCAGTAGGTTATAGGTGATAGCTTATAGTTTTGAAAAATTGGGAGACTTATCCACAGAAAAAAAGCGCCGATTTACAACTCAACGTAGCTAAAATCTGAAAATGCCGTTACGCAATTTGTACGGCCGTGCAAATTGTGTAGCAGGGATTTTTTATGCTTAGCAGCTATTGCATTTTTGGGTTAGAACCGTATGTGAATATGTGTTTTGCTCATAATTGATTTTTGAGATAGACTCTAAGCTCTGAATCATAAAACTTTTTTTCTTTATGAAAACACCAACTTGGTTTTATTTCATTTCAGCCGCAGTTTTCGCAAGCATGATTGGCGCAGGCTGTGCATCAAAGCCGCCTGAAGAGCCGACAAAGCTCGATACCGCCATTCCGGTTGAAACGCAGGCATCGGCCGAAACCGCAACCGCGGCCACTGAAGACGCCCAGCCTTTAGACGCATTAACTCAAACTGAACCAACATCCGCTACTATGGCGCAAGAAACGCTCGCTTTCCCCGGTGTTTTGCCGGCCGACAAAATCGAAAATAAAATTGTAAAAATTTCAACAACCAAAGGCGAAATAGTATTTGAACTGCTCCCAAAAGAAGGCCCTAATGCCGCTTCCAACTTCGTTTATCTGGCCGAGAAAAAGTATTACGACGGCTTGATTTTTCATCGCGTAGTGCCGGGCTTTGTCGTCCAAGGCGGCGATCCGCTCGGCAATGGAACTGGCGGCCCGGGCTATAGTTTTGCGGACGATCCTGTTAGTTTGCCGTATAAAAAAGGCATCGTGGCCATGGCTAATGCCGGCCCGAACACGAACGGCTCGCAGTTTTTCATTATGCTCGAAGATAATCCCTTGCCGCCCAGTTATTCGATTTTCGGCCGTGTTCTCAGCGGGCAGGATGTAGTGGACAATATCGCAATCGGCGATGTGATGACGAGCATAAAAGTTGAGGATAAGTAAATTTGCGATCCATTAAGCCTGTCTTTTTTGTCGCATTTATAATAAAATTCAAGCATGAAGAAAAGATTGGCGCTGTTAGGGGCGTTGGCGGTTTTATTACTTGGTTCGGTTTATGTTTCGCGCGGTTTTGTGCGCGACTTTTGGGATTCTTTGAACGCGCCGAATTTGCCGGTCGCCAAGCCTTTCCAGCCGCAGCCTGAAGGCGGCGACTTTCAAGGCGTTGATGCGCCGTCCTCTGTGGAAGGCGGCTATGCAACCTCGCAAAATTACATCTTGGAATCCAACCCAACAGTAAAGAAAAAACCGGTTGAAGAGAAAAAATCGGCCAGCGAGTTGCCTGACGAGGTGAATCTTGACGTGCCGTTTACTGCGCAGGCACCGCATCAAAATTGGGATATGCCGTATCAAGAAGCGTGTGAAGAGGCCGCTGTAATTATGATGGACGGTTTTTTCAAAGGCCAAAGCGGCAAAATATCCGCAGACGCAGCTGACGAGGCGATTAAAAAAATCGTGGCTTTCGAAAATGCGCAATACGGTTTTTATGAAGACACGACCGCCCTCCAAACCGCTCAGCTCATCAAGGATTATTACGGTTACACCAACATTACAGTCAAGCCGTTTGATTCGGCTGATGACATCAAGAGCGTTTTGGCAGAAGGGTACCCGGTTTTGATTCCGGCGGCCGGTAAATTATTGCACAATCCGAATTTTAAAAATGGAGGCCCTCCTTACCATATGCTCGTGATCCGCGGTTACACTCCTGATTTTTTCATCACCAATGATCCGGGGACGCGCAAGGGCCAAGGTTATGTTTATACGTATGACACGATTCTTGAGGCTGCTCATGATTGGACAGGGTCCAAAGATACTGTGCAAAATGGAGACAGGGTGATGATCGTCGTCAGACCGAATTAGTAATTTTTTTCCGCTTGTTAGATCCCCCTCCTTATGAAGGAGGGGTTAGGGGAGGTCTCCGTCGAATAGACCCCCTCTAACTCCCCCTTCGTAAGGGGGAGGATATGAAAAAAGTTCAATGAACAAATTATGAGCAGTTTGATTTTATCCTCCATGGGAGCCGGACTATGCGCCGGCGCAATAATCCTTTTCCTTTCCCACATTGCGCCGCATTTTGGCGCGGGGAATTTCGTCCGCGACCTCGACCAGCCGGTTTTATTCGGCAGACACATCACGAAAAGGGAAGCGCATTTTGTCGGAATCCTTGTGTATCTTGTCCTGTCACTGCTTTTCGGCGGCCTTTACGGTTTTTTGGTGTCGCTGGGAATTTTGCAAAGTTTTCATTTCTTGTCGATTATCGGTTGGTCAGTGATTTTATCTTTGGTTTACGGGGGTATTGTGCTGCCGCTTGAAGGCCACGGGCTGTTCGGCGTAAAGGAGGATTCGTGGTTTCCGGTCGATCTGTTTTTATCGCACCTTTTGTGGGCCGGGATTTTTTGGTGGCTGATGCGCTTATGGTTAAGTTTCGTAGTTTAGTGACGGCAGCCGCGTTTCTGCTTGTTGCTTGCGGTTTGGTGGCTGTAGGCAGTTTTATGGCTGCCCGAAAAATCCAGTCGTCCGAGATTATTGTTTTGGCTGATTCGCCGTTCAATGGCCAATCTTTGGTTACTGCAGAATTGCCGACAGCGCCGGATGTAAAGCGTTCGGCTTCTTTGGTGTTTGTCGGCGATATAATGCTAGATCGTCATGTATTGGAACGAATCAACCAGACTAAAGACGATACGTATCCATTTCATAAAATCATGACTGATGCGCGTTTTACGTCGGCTGATGTGCAGATTGCGAATTTGGAAGGGCCGATTACCAATGTGCGTCGGCCGCCGGTGAAGTCCATAGATTTCGCATTTGATCCGCGGTTTGCGGTTGTTTTGCGGCAAATAGGATTTGATGCGGTATCGCAGGCAAACAACCATACGTTTGATCAGGGACGCGCAGGGCAGGAAGATTCGCGGCACTTTTTACAAGATGCCGGAATCGAAGTTTTCGGCGATGAGTTGGAAGAAAATAATGCATCATTGGCTACGCTTTTTGTTCATGGTCGGCGCGTCAGTCTGGTGGGTTTTAATTCAGTTTCGGATATGGTGGATAGAAAAAGCGCGGCTGACGTGATGAACAAAGCCCGGCAAGATGCGGATAGCGTGGTTGTATTTATGCATTGGGGAGAAGAATACCGTGACCATCCGACGCGCAGCCAGGAAGAATTCGGCCGCTGGTTGATTGATAACGGCGCTTCCATCGTTATCGGCGGCCATCCCCATTGGACAGAGGGCATTGCCCTTTATAAAGGCAAGCCAATCGTTTATTCTCTGGGCAACTTTGTATTCGATCAGGATTGGTCCAAGGAAACAATGCAGGGTCTGGCAGTGAAAGTTTTATTATCTGACGAAGAAACACAGATCGAGTTGAATCCAATTCAGATAGACAAAAGCCAGCCGCATTTCGTGGACGGCGCGGAACGCGAGGATCGTTTGCGCGAAATCGCCTCGCTGTCTGATACGGCCCTCACAAGTCAAATCCTGCAAGGTCATATTATCCTTCCGTTTTCTCAACCCTAGATTATAATCCCTCACCTTCATGCGCATTCTCCAAGTTTCTGAATTCATCGAGGTCGTCAACATCGTTTTGAAGGAGTCTTTTGGTAATGAAGAAATTGGGGTGGAGGGAGAAGTTTCCGGATTTCGCATTTCGCAGGGGCAATGGGTGTCGTTTGATTTGAAAGACGATAAAGCGCTGGTGAATGTATTTTTGCCGGTGTGGAATTTGCGTGTTCCGGTTGAGGATGGATTCAGGGTTCGCGTCATCGGACTTCCGCGCGTGTATCCTAAGTATGGAAAGTTTTCTCTTTCAGCCGAGCGGATTGAATTGGCAGGTGAAGGCGCATTGAAAAAAGCGTTGGCGCTACTCCGTGCGCGGTTGGAGAAAGAGGGGATTTTTGATTCTTCACGTAAACGCGAGTTGCCGCGATTTCCTCAGCGCATCGCACTCGTCGCATCGCGTGAAAGCGCGGCTTATGGCGATTTTATTCGCATTTTATCTGAACGTTGGGGCGGGATCGAGATCGACTTGTATCATGTTTTAGTGCAGGGCGAGCGTGCGCCGCAAGATATCGTCCATGCAATTCAAACCGCGCAGCTGAAAGACTATGACGCTTTGGTGATGACGCGCGGCGGCGGTTCGCTTGAAGAACTGATGGCGTTTAATGACGAGCAGGTTGTGCGCACTGTGTACGCGTCGAAAATCCCGACACTGGTTGCCATCGGCCATGAGCGCGACATGACGCTGGCTGAAGAGGCGGCTGACGTGCGTGCATCAACGCCCACGGATTGCGCGCGGCGTTTGGCGCCGGATCGGCGCGATGTGCAGTACGAACTTTCCACACTTTTATCCGGTGTTGAGGCGCGGTTTGGGCGCGTACTTGAGGATCGTCGCAACATTTTGGAACACGCCTTGAATTCACCCGTGCTTTGGCTTTCGTCAAAGCGTGCAGCATTGTCAGAGATGCGGCAGGCGTGCGATACAGGAGTGAAACAATGGTTAAATGTTTTGCGTGAACGCTTGGAAAGCCGCACGCGACTCCTTGCTTCACTTGATCCGAAAGCGGTTTTACGTCGCGGTTACGCCTTGGTGCGCGATACGGCCGGAAAGGGTATCGTATCTGTCGCAACCTTGAAGGTTGGTCAATCTGTGTCGCTTGTTTTGCAAGACGGTGAAGCGGAAACTAGGATTTTGAAAACGACGCGCAAAACAGATCAAGCGTCTATTTCGCGCCAAGTAATAGATTTATCAAACAATAATCTCAAATTATTTTAATCATATGCCAAAGAAAGAGACTAAGAAAATAGATGTTGCCAAAAGTTTCGAAGAACTCGAAGCCTTGGCAGACTGGTTTGAAAAAGGCGACGGCGACCTTGACCAAGGTTTGCAAAAATTTGAAAAAGCCATGGAAATCGCCGACGCACTTCGTAAGCGCCTAGATGAAGCAGAAAATAAAGTGAAAGAAATTAAGGAGCGGTTTGGGGGAGAGTGAATATGGGGAGAATTATGAAATCCGAATGACGAATGACGAATGATGGAAAAATTTTCAATTATCAATTTACAATTTTTAATTACGGAGGGGGGAATGATGAAAGAGATGAATGAATATGGCCTATTTCAACAAAGCTGGATTGCTTATCCGCTCGAAAGACGGAACTGGTTTTCTCGTAT
>JAHJFW010000094.1 GCA_018824765.1 Patescibacteria group bacterium | reverse complement strand
TAAAACCCAACCCCGCTAAACGAGATTGGGTTTTATTTTAGCAGAATGCTAAACAGAGTCAACCGGCTGAATTAAGAGACGGCTGCTGGAGAATCCAAAGAAGGCATAGACACATCTGGCATCCAGACTGATAGCAAACAACGCACAGGATATTCTTTCATTTTAGTGTCTGATACCGGCCAGCGCGCCATTTTGGTTTACCGCGGGGCTTCGGCAAAAATCGATGCGAAGCAAATCGACTGGAAGCGCATCAGGCCCGAATGGATATATTTGACTTCGTTGGCCGGAGACGAGGCGCTTTTGAAAAAAATATTTTTGGAGGCGAAAAAAAACGGCGCCCGCATAGTTTGGAATCCGGGAAATGCGGAACTTGCTCTTGGATTGAAAAAACTGACTCCTTATCTTCTACAATGCGGCATTTTACTTTTGAACCGCGAGGAAGCCGCGGCGCTAGCAAATATGCCGCCGCGCCATCTCGATGAGATGATACACACACTTGGAACGCTTCCGAGTCAGGCAATAGTTATCACTGACGGAGCAAACGGCGCATATATGCATAGCCACGGAACCACGTGGTATGCGCCAGCATTGCCCGGCAAACGGATAAATACAACAGGCGCGGGAGACGCATTCGGCAGTGCGTTTGCCGCCGGCGCCATCAAAACCGGGAATCTGGAAAAAGCGTTTCGCGCCGGCATGCTGAATGCCTTCGGCGTGATTACGCACATGGGAGCCAAAGCGGGTATCTTAAAAAAATTCCCTTCCTCGCAAGATTTACGCCGCGTGAAGGTGAAAAAATTATAGGCATGCATTGGATGGATCGCATCAAACATTTTCTTGCGGAAAACCAAATAATGGTGGTGCTGTTGGCGCTGATTTTAGGCTTCTTTTTTCCAACAATTTTTAAACCCATCGCGCCATACGGATCATGGCTGTTAATCCTCATATTCTTCACATCGAGCCTGCGTTTATCGTTGGACGAACTAAAAAACTACGCCAAAGACTGGAAAATGGTCGCGCTCACGAGCGCCTTCATGCTTGTCTTTTTGCCGGTTGCCATGTGGTTGCCGCCGCGTATTTTCGCGCCGGATTGGGCTTTGCCTTTTTTGATCGTAGGCGCCATGCCAACCGGCATGACCATAGCACTGATCGCGGAATACTTCGGCGGAAAAACGACGCTCGCGCTCGTCATCACTGCAGCAACATCTTTGCTCGCGCCCTTTAGCGTCCCGCTTGTCTTTCAATTTTTGATTGGCCAAACAGTGCCGATTCCGACGCTTAAACTTTTTACTGATTTGCTCATCACCATTGTCTTGCCCTTCATAGCCGCATCATACGTCCAACGCCGCGCAAAAAAATTCGTTAAGCGCCATGACGTATGGTGGCGGCAAATTTCCGTTATCGCTTTCGGCGTACTCATAGCCGCTATTGTCGCAGATACAACCGCCGGCTCCACTGTGACAATCGGCTGGGATGAAGCCGGCATACTTATCGTCATGCTCATCTACATGGGCGGCCTGACTTGGCTCGCATATAAGATGACGTGGTGGAGAACGGCGTCGGAAAAAGCGACAATCGCGCTCTGCATGATCTACATGAACAACACTCTCGCGCTTTTCATAGGCAACCGCTATTTCAGCGAGCAAGGGGTTGTCCCGCGCCTAGTCATCATCCTTATAATCGTCAATGCACTACTCCCGCCTCTGCGCATGGTCGCAAAACGCGAGGCAAAAGGTCCGACAAAAAAACCTAAACAATTGCCGCTTCGCCCTTTCAGTTTGCCGTAAACAAAATTACAAAATACCCATTCTCTTTTCATTCCTCATACTTCATCTACGCTATGAAACCAACAATCTACGTCACTCGCCGGTTTGCCGATTCAGGCATCAAGGCACTCAAAGCCAAAGGATACAGCGTGGAAGTATATCCGAAAGATGAAGTCATTCCGCGGAAAGAGCTGCTAAAAAAAGTAAAAGGCATTGATGCGTTATTATCGCTTCTTACGGACAAAATCGACGATGAAGTGTTGAAAGCCGCGGGCCCGTCGCTAAAAATCGTGGCGAATTACGCGGTCGGTTTTGATAACATCGATCTGGAAGCGGCAAAAAAACGCAACATTATCGTTACCAATACGCCGCACGAAAAAGTATCGGAAGCGGTCGCAGAGCACACGTTCGCACTTCTGATTTGTTTGGCGCACCGCATCGCCGAGGGAGACCGACTCGCAAAAGCGGAAAAATACACGGGCTGGTCACCTACGCTCTTAATCGGCACAGATTTATGCGGCAAAACTCTCGGCATAGTCGGCGCCGGACGCATCGGCGCATCAGCGGCACGTAGCGGCGTCAAAGGTTTCGGCATGAAGCTCGTGTATTCGGATGTGCGGAAAAATCCGGATATTGAAAAGGAGCTCGGCGCAAAGCACGTGACTTTTGAAAAACTTTTGCAGATATCGGATTTTATTTCTTTGCATGTCCCCCTCCTCCAATCCACGCGCCATCTTATTTCAACCAAACAATTCGCGCTCATGAAAAAAACCGCGTTTCTCATTAACACCTCGCGCGGTCCTGTGGTTCATGAGAAAGCGCTCCTCCGCGCGCTGGAAGCGAAAAAAATCGCGGGCGCGGGATTGGACGTGTTTGAATGTGAACCGGCCATTGATTGCGACATCAGGGATAATCTGGAGCTTAAAGCTTTTCCAAATGTAGTTCTGACCC
>JAHJFW010000093.1 GCA_018824765.1 Patescibacteria group bacterium | reverse complement strand
TGAAAAGGAAGGTGGGAGTTTTGGAAGCGCAAATTTCTTCCGATGCGGAGTCCGGCAAACCGCGCGATCCTATCTCGGAAACCGCTTTGCACGACATTGAACAGCTCCGCGACGATCTCACCCAAGGCATCGAGCATTTCTTCCAATTTTCATTTTACGTGACTTTTTATACCACTTCCGAAGAGGAGTTGGAACGGCTGACGGCAACCGTGGAATCAACTTTCGGTTCAATGCTGATTTATACCAAGCGCGCGTTTTTCCAGTCGGAACAGGGCTTTAACTCGACTTTGCCGATTTGCAATGACGAACTGCTCATCACGTTCAACATGAGCACGTCGCCGATCGCTTCCTCATTCCCGTTCACTTCAGCGGAACTGACTTCTGACAATGGCATTTTGTACGGCATCAACCGACACAATAACTCGCTGATTTTGTTCGACCGCTTTTCTTTGCAGAATGCCAATGCCGTGATTTTCGCGACTTCGGGCGCTGGAAAATCTTATGCCGTCAAATTGGAGATTTTGCGTTCGATGATGCTCGGGACCGATGTGCTGGTGATCGACCCGGAAATGGAATACAAGTATCTCTCCGATGCCGTTGGCGGAACTTATGTCAATATTTCGTTGGCGTCGCAGGCGAAAATCAATCCTTTTGATTTGCCGCGTCCGACCGGAGAGGCAGTGTCTGTTGAAGACATTATCCGCAGTGCCGTCATCACCTTGAAAGGCTTGTTGCGCCTTATGCTCGGCAAGCTGACCACGGCCGAGGATTCGATCCTTGACCGCGCCCTGCTTGAAACTTACGCGAAAAAAGATATTGTGCCCGGAGCTGATTTGTCTGCGGTTGAGCCGCCGGTTTTGCAGGATTTCCAAGATGTTTTGGAGGGCATGGAAGGGACCGGTGATTTGGTGGTGCGCCTCAAGAAATACACTGAAGGCACGTTTGCCGGCCTGTTGAATTCAACGACCACGGTCAAGGTGGACAATCAGATGGTGACTTTTTCCGTGCGCGATTTGGAAGATGAATTGCGGCCAATGGCCATTTATACGATTGTAAATTATATATGGAACGTGGTGCGCTCCGAGCGCAAAAAGCGTGTGCTCGTGATTGACGAGGCGTGGTGGCTGATGCAGGCCGAGGATTCGGCGAAATTCATTTTTGCACTGGTCAAGCGCTGCCGCAAATATTATTTGGGGGTTACCACGATTACGCAGGATGTGAATGACTTTTTGACTTCGCCATACGGGCAGGCGATTGTTACCAACTCGGCATTGCAGTTGCTGTTGAAGCAGAGTCCGGCTTCGATTGACCTGATCGGCCGCGTCTTTCTGTTGACGCAAGCGGAAAAATATCTTCTGCTGGAATCAGGCCGCGGCGAAGGCATCTTTTTCGCCGGCCAAAAGCACGCCGCCATCCAGGTCGTCGCTTCATATACGGAAGACCAGATCGTTACCACTGATCCGAAACAGCTGTTGCAGATTGAAGAGGCAAAGCGGGAATTCAGGGAAAGCCGAGAGGGAGGAGGGTAGGAAAGTAGCTGGTAGCTGGCAGCTAGCCTTGCCTACCGGCAGGCAGGTAGCTGGTATGGGGAGAATGGGGAAAGGGTAGATCGCGTGGTTCGCATTTCGTAGTTCGGTAAGCAGCTATCAGCTATTAGCTATAAATGAATGACGAAAGAAGGGGATTATTCCCTGGGCGGAGTCGAAGGGTTAAAATAATTAAATACCAATTCCAATATGGAGAAAAGAAATAAGCTGATCATTTTGATCTTTTTTGCCGCGATAATACTCGCGACAGGGTTGTATATTTTGCTAAAGCCGTTTTTCCCATCGACGACGGAACAACCGCCGGAATTACCGGAGCAGGTATTGCCGGTACAAACACCGGTAACCTTGCCTCCGACGCGCGAGGAAAATAATGTTACGGCTTTGCCGCAGGATTTGAAGGAATTGCAAGATCTCGCCTCTGCTTTTGTGGCGCGCATCGGTTCAGGTTCCAGCGGCAGCGGTTTTCAGGGTTATGACGATGTTTTGATTAATGCCACGCCAAAGTTTCAGGCGCAGTTATTGGATGAACAAGCGGCCATGCAAAAAGCGCATCCGGCCGCAGGGCCGATGTTCGGAATAACAACTCGGGTAATTTCTAATAAAGCTTCTTCAGTCGTGTCAGGGGCGGCCAGTGTAACTTTCGTGGTCAGCGTGCAACAGGCGGAAGATGCGGGGAATCCGGGAGCGCCAACCGCCGTGAAATATAAGGAGGCCACAATCGTATTTCAAAAACAGTCGGATGGAACTTATTTGATAAATGACGTTACTTGGAAAGATTTGGAATTGTAGATTGGCAACAGCAGCTCTCGACGTGATTTTTCCGCCGCATTGCGCCGCCTGCCGACGGGCCGGCTCTTGGTTTTGCGCGGATTGTCTAAGTAAGGTTGAGCTCGCTTTTAAAGATCCGTGCGCGGTTTGCGGAGGATTGAAAACGCATCAGTGCCAAGCGCCGGAGGGTTTGCGGCGCATTGACGCTTTGGTGACTTTGGGTTTTTACCACGATCCGCGGTTGAGGGCTGTGATCCATAATTTGAAATACAACGGTGCAACCTGCTTGATACCGAGCGTGAAAGAGTTGTTGGCTCATTATCGAAATCTGCGCAGAGATCCTTGGCCGTGGACAGGGGAGGAGAGCATGGTTATTCAGCCGCTCATCGGCGCGCCTAAGCGCATTCGAGCCAGAGGCTTTGATCAGGCCGAATTGATAAGCGAAGCGGTTCAAGAAACTATCGTGCCTTGGGCCAAGCGCGTTTCTTGGCTGCAAAGGGGAAAGTCCGTAACCGCGCAGGCGGATTTAAAAGACCAGAATTTGAGGCGCGCGAATGTTTTGAATGTTTATTCCGTCAGCGCCACTTTGCCGGAAAAGCCGCCGGCAGTGCTGTTGGTTGACGACGTATTTACCACCGGCGCGACCATGCGAGATGCCGCGCGAACCTTGCGACTGTCCGGAGTCGAGAGGGTTTATGGTTTTGTGTTGGCGCTGGGGAAGTAGGAGGGGTGGGAAGTAGCTGGTATCTGGTAGCTAGCCTTGCCTACCGGCAGGCAGGTAGTTGGTATGGGGGAGGGAAGTAGGAGGGGTGGGAATCTGGAATCTAGAATCTAGGAAGTCCAGCAGGTCAAAGAAAATATTCCCTGAGCGTAGCGAATGCGAAGTTGAAGGGTTACCGGTTGAAAAATAGGTTTATCATTCTTGCGCTCACTTTTTGGCATCACTCGTCCACCCCTGTCATTCCTGCGGAGGCAGGAATCCAGAATCCGAAGAAAAATACAAATCGAATCCGTCATTGAATCCGACATCTTGAAATAATATCTTTTGACTGGTAATGTTGTCCGGCGAAGTGTTTTGATAGCTACAATTCATAGATTACGGAGAGGTACCCAAGAGGCTGAAGGGGGGAGATTGCTAATCTCCT
>JAHJFW010000092.1 GCA_018824765.1 Patescibacteria group bacterium | reverse complement strand
TCAGTCCTTCGCTCCCTGCCTGCCGGCAGGCAGGTACCACTGAGCTACCTCGGCATACAAAAATCCCCTGCTCGGGGATTCTTGCATGGTGCCGAGGGCCAGGATTGAACTGGCGACGCAAGGATTTTCAGTCCTTCGCTCTACCACTGAGCTACCTCGGCATATTCAGGTTCTTTAACATCTCTTTTCCGCATCCTGATTTTAAATATTTCTCTCTCTTACGTGCTTCCGGTCTCGTTTCTTGCTCTTCTGCATAAATCAGCTTCCAAGGTCTGAACCCTTTTGTCGAAAAGACTTTCCCCTGATTGTGTTCCTTAATTCTCCTTTCGACACTATTAGTCAATCCAACATATATCCGTCTATCGATTTGACTTTGCAGCGCATAGACATAATATTTCATAATCCCTCACTACTGTCTGCCCGTTTTAAGGCGGGGAGCTACCTCGGCTTAAATTTTGTAACGATGCGAAGCAGAATCATCCTTCGAATTTAGGGGTGTGCAACTTTCTCGACTTATTACCACTCTTTACTCTTTAGAACGCCTTTGAAAAATGTGCCTGACTTTCGCTTTTTCTTCTTCAGAACCCATTAACTTGGCGTCCAATGGCCCGAACACCATCAATAATATAAGAACGATGATCGCGGTAAAAAAAGCTCCGAGATAAAACCCTAATCCGGATGCAATTCCGATTCCTGCCACGACCCACATGGTGGCCGCGGTTGTGAGGCCGCGCACTGATCCGGAAGCTTGAATAATAGCTCCCGCGCCCAAAAAACCCACGCCCTGAACGACCATGGAGGCGAGACGTCCGGCATCAGTCATTTGAGGCCAATAAGTTGCGACGTAAATTCCGCACAATGTCATCAAGGCCGCGCCCAATCCGATCAAGGCATTGGTTCGGATTCCGGCCGGTTTCTGACGGACCTCCCTTTCAAGGCCTATAAGCCCCGAAAGAAATGCGGCGATAACAAGACGTAATATTATTTCTTGATAAGTAAAGGCCATAGACAAGCGATGAAATATTACCGCGAAAAACGAATGCCTGCAAGTATTTACTAACAAAAAAAGCTAAAGTCTAATTCCGTCAAAAGACGGTTGGTCGGGCCAGCGGGACTCGAACCCACGACATCCTTCCTCCGATGCTGATTATTGTCGGGCCAGTGGGACTCGAACCCACGACCCCCTGCTCCCAAAGCAGGTGCGCTAGCCAACTGCGCTATGGCCCGACAATAATCAGCATCTACGGACCGTGGCAGGAGCATTTGGTTGATTCCTGCCAGCCTCGGACGCATGGTCCTCGGCTCCAAAGCAGGTGCGCTAGCCAACTGCGCTATGGCCCGTTGCCGCATTATCCTATCTCATTATGCAAGACTCGTCGAGATAGCTGGGTTGTCACCTTAAATGTTGTGCGCTATCATTTCGCCGACAATCTGCGGGTATCGTATAGTGGCTATTATGCGACCCTTCCAAGGTTGAGAGGCGGGTTCGATTCCCGCTACCCGCTCCAAAACAAAAATCCCCATGCGGGGATTTTTGTTTTGGTGGGCGTGGATGGACTCGAACCATCGACCTTCACATTATCAGTGTGACGCTCTAACCACCTGAGCTACACGCCCTTGATATACCCATCTGAAATGATTTGTTCAATGATCTTTCTGCTTTTGTATTTTTTTAATCTATTCTCCAATGATCGAGCATCAGTCAGTGTATCGCATTTCTGAAAGAAGACAAGGCTGACTGGTAAAAGATTTTTTGTCGCCTTTACATAACCCTTTTGGTGCTCGACATAACGCCTGCCAATCTCATCAGTACTCCCAATATAGTATCTGCCATTTTTACAAAAAAGAATGTAAACGCCTATTCCTTCATATTTCATAGTCTGGACTCGAACCATCGACCTGTCCGATGTCCATCGGACCGCTCTAACCACTTGCCTGCCCCGAAGAGCTTGTGCGACATCGGGGAGCTACACGCCCTTATTTTCGTGGGGAAGAATATATGTTTTCTTGTTTTTTGGCAACCCTGAGCTATAGGTCTGTAAAGCGGAACTTAAAATGTCCCTTTTTCATAAAATGCGGTGCGGCGGCATTGAACCACTAAAATCCGTTCCGATCATAGCAAAAATAGACGACCTACACAGAAAATAAGCCGCCCAGAATCTCATCTTTCCGCAAGGCTTCGACATTCTTTTTACATTGCTTCCAAAAATGCGGATGGTGGATTTTTCTCACAATGCGGAACCAGTCGCGGTACAGTCTCGGCGGCTCCTGATGGTGCGCAAGTTCGTGGCAAATTACGCGCAAAATGGCATCCAACTTCCGCGGCTTCATGGTACGCGGGGTATAAAGGTCGATCACAATCTTTTTTTCGTTAAGCTTCGTATATCCCAATGCCAGCGAACGCAAACTCCCCTTCCTCCCGCGAACGCGCCGACGCAAAGGCCGTAGTTCAAAGTCGCGCATATTCAACACGAAGCATACGCGGCGGAAAAGATGTTCGACGAACGCCTCATGGCGTGGATCGAGAATATCAGCCATGGCGATCATGTTAGCACAAAAGCGGCCGAAGCCGCTCTTGTTATTTTAGCCCTTCGACTTCGCTCAGGGACTATTATTGCCTGAGCTTGTCGAAGGCCTACCGTTTATACCAACGCCGCGACAAGCAAAAGCGCCATGATGTTCAGAATTTTAATCATCGGGTTGATGGCCGGGCCGGCCGTATCTTTATACGGATCGCCGACTGTGTCACCGGTTACAGCAGCTTGATGCGCAAACGAGTTTTTGCCTCCAAAGTGACCGGACTCAATATATTTCTTCGCATTGTCCCACGCGCCGCCGCCGGACGTCATTGAAATCGCCACGAACAAACCCGTAACAATGGAACCGACTAACACGCCGCCGAGCGCGACCGGGCCGAGCAACCAGCCAACGAGAATCGGAACAACGATCGGCAACAATGCCGGCACAATCATCTGCCTAATTGCGGCTTTAGTTACAATATCCACGGTTGAACCGTAATCAGGCTTGGCCGTGCCTTCCATAATGCCGTGGATCTCGCGGAATTGGCGGCGCACCTCTTCAACAACGGCGCCTGCGGTTTTTCCAACCGCTTCCATTGCAAACGCGCCAAAAAGATATGGCAGCAAACCGCCGATAAACAAGCCTGCGATGACTTTCGGGTCTTCCAAACTGAACGTCAAGGTTTTTCCAAGACTGACAAATTCCTGCGTATAAGCGGAAAACAATACAAGTGCAGCCAGTCCGGCAGACGCAATCGCATATCCTTTTGTAACGGCCTTGGTCGTATTGCCGACCGCATCGAGCGGGTCAGTCACATTGCGCACATCTTCGGACAAGCCAGCCATTTCCGCGATTCCGCCGGCGTTATCAGTGATCGGGCCATACGCGTCAATCGCAACAATAATACCCGTGAGAGAAAGCATGGACATTGCCGCCAAAGCGATTCCATAAAGCCCAAGGAAATTAAATGCCAGCAACATGCCAACCGCAATAACCAGCACGGGCAAAGCCGTGGATTTCATACTCATAGCAAGTCCGGCAATCACATTTGTTCCGTGTCCGGTCTCCGATGCCTTGGCGATTTTTTGCACCGGCTTGTACTTGGTCGAAGTATAGTATTCGGTAATCCAGACCATAAGCGCCGTAACAATCAAACCGACTGCAGTTGACCAAAACACTTTTTTCGGATCAAGCGAGCCGCTGGCAGCAGTACTCATATTCACCGCAAAGAATTTTTGGCTGGCATACCAGAACCCGGCCAGCGCCAATACGCCGGACACTATCAGCCCCTTGTAAAGCGCGCCCATAATGTTCTTCGAACGGCCGAGTTTGATAAAAAAGGTTCCGATGATTGACGCAAAAATCGAAATTCCTCCGAGGATGAGCGGGAACAGCACGATCGAGGGATTGTCCGGAAATGCCAAATGGCCTAACAACATGGCGGCCACAGCAGTTACTGCATAGGTTTCAAACAGGTCAGCGGCCATACCGGCGCAGTCCCCCACATTGTCTCCGACATTATCCGCTATCACAGCAGGATTTCGCGGATCGTCTTCCGGAATACCGGCTTCCACTTTCCCTACAAGGTCAGCGCCGACATCCGCGGCTTTGGTGAAGATACCGCCGCCCAAGCGTGCGAATACCGAGATAAGCGAGCCGCCGAATCCAAGTCCGATCAAAGCCTTTACATCTCCGCTCCAGGCATAAAAGCCCGCCACGCCAAAAAGTCCCAAACCGACAACAAACAAACCAGTGACGGTTCCGCCTTTCACAGCCACTTCAAAGGCTTGCGCCATGCCGGTTTTCGCGGCTTCCGTTGTCCGGACATTCGCGCGCACCGAAACCATCATGCCGATGTAACCGGCGAGTGCGGAAAGAATCGCGCCGACTGCGAAGCCGAGAGCCATCATTTTACCTAGCATCACCCACAAAACGATAAAAATCACGATGCCGATCACGGCGATTGTGCGGTACTGGCGGTTGAGATACGCCATTGCGCCCTCTTGAATGGCGGCTGCGATCTCTTTCATTTTTCCCTCGCCAGCCGGCTTGTTTATTATCCACCGAGCGAGAAACGAGCCCCACGCGATTGCGGCAAGCGCAGCTCCAAGGGCAAATTTAAGTGAAGGTAACATAGGAGAGTAAAAATATTCAATAATCAATTATCAATAATCAATGGGTAATGAATGGAAGATTAGCGAGAAACGGCAGAGTCTGTAAAGTCTTTCAAGTCCATCAAGTCTATAAAGTCAACGAATTATAGACTTTCGACTTTATGGACTTGATGGACTTTATGGACTTTCGACTTTATTGACTTCCCTCGCATACTTCTCCATGCAATCCCGCAACGCAACTCCGATCGGCCGCATGTGAATCCCAATTTCCGGCAAACGGCGATTTTGCATGATGTTATTAGAGCGCGTTTTTGCAACCAAGCATTGTGCGAGCAGGTCTTTCTCCTCTATCCATTCGTTAGTGTGCGTCGGATCAACCAGCTCCTCGTAAAGCGCGATCAAATCACGATGGCGCATTGCGCCGGGATTCACCGCATGGAATACGCCTGTGCCGCGCTTCTCAATCACGCCGATAACTGCGGCTACAAGATCCTCCACGATGGTTACGGAGTTTTCAACGTTTATG
>JAHJFW010000091.1 GCA_018824765.1 Patescibacteria group bacterium | reverse complement strand
CCTTTTGAAATAGAGGGAAAAGTGCCCAATCTAACGATGTTGTGGTTCAGCTGGTTGGCTGTGTCATACATTGGCGTCGGTTTGCTGATCGCGGAGCTGAGCCCGAAAGCCTTTCGGGAACGGAACAGCTGGTTGTCATACCTGCTATACCCGTTCTTGAGTTACATCACCGAACTCGGCTGGTCGGACAACGCATTGCGGCTCTGGCTTGAAACGCCGTGGTACAAGGTTTTGCATCTCTTGTTATGGCCGCTACGTGTCGGCTGGAACATTCTGCTGCTGATCTTGATCGGCGTCCACGAGCTTTTGACCTGGGAGCTGTTTCGCCTGAAACTGCAGAGGAAGGGCAAGGCTGGAAAATCCAAGCTTTTGTTTGAAGAGCGTTACCGCGAAAAGCAGGAGGAGCTGGCGGCGCTCGAAGAAGAAGCGGCTGTTGAGAACGAAGTCTTGGCCGTAACCCTGTTGATGAGGGAGGAAGACCGTGTCGGCCGGCGGCTGGATAATTTGAGCGAAACGCTCCATCAAGGCAAAGGAGCCAAGGTTTTCCGTCTTGACGACCGCCGCAAATAGCGCTTTTCCAAGCAAACTTCTTCAAAAGAGCCATGCCGGCTCTTTTTTTCTGATTTTTAAATTATCAAAAAAAGCTCCATGGAGCTTTTTTTGATAATTATGTTTTTACCGAAAACAGAGGAATTGTGGAATGAGGCGGTTAGGCGGAGAGTTGCTGTTTAATCAGCTCTTCTGCTTTGGCCGGATTGGCTTTTCCTTCAGTGGCTTTCATCGCCGCGCCGACAAACCATTTGATGACGGATTCCTTGCCCGCCTTGTATTGCGCAACTTGATCAGGATTTTGTTTGATGATGCGCTTGATTTCCGCAACAAGTTTTTCCTCGTCCATTTTTTGGCCTAGATCGTGCTCTTCCATAATATGTGACGGATCCGCATCAGTCCCAACCATGAGCGCAAGAAGTTTTTGCGCATTGGTGCTGCCGATTTCCCCCTTGTCAAGCAAAAGGATAAATTCGGCAAAATTTTCCGGCGTAATGCGCGCATCTTTCAGTTCAATGCCTTGTTCAGACAGAAGTCCGGCAAGTTTTGTAGTCAGCCAGCCGCCTACGAGTTTGGCTAGCTTTTTCTTTTTTTCATTCAGCAATTCGCCGCCGCTTTTTTCAGAATCATCCGTGGATTCAAGCCAGCCGCCGAGCTCGCCCATTACAGCTTCGGCATAGTCAGCCCAGCCTTCGTTGGCCGTAAAAAATACGGCATCGCTTTTTGAAAAACCCCATTCATCTTCCAGCCGCGCACGCTTTTCAGCCGGCAATTCAATGTTTTTCGCCGCAAGGCGTTCGCGTAGCGCTAAGAGATCCTGCGGCGGAAGATCAGGTTCTGGGAAATAGCGGTAATCTGCGCTGGTTTCTTTGGTGCGTTGTTCAAATGTTATCCCTTTGTTTTCATCCCAGCCGCGCGTGGAGCCGACCGGCGGAGTGTTGCTTTCATACAGGTCAAACTGGCGTTCGATCTCAAAGGCGAGTGCGCGTTCGACCGCTCGAAAAGAATTCAGGTTTTTAATTTCGATTTTCGGGTTCAATTCCGAATGCACGGGAAAATTATTTTCATCAATTTCCAAAAGCGAGACATTGGCGTCACAGCGCATTTGCCCCTTCTCCATATTCGCATCTGAAACGCCGATTGTGCGCAAAATGGTGCGCAGTTCCTGCAGATACGCTTTAGCTTCCTGCGGCGAGCGCAAATCCGGTTCGCTGACGATTTCCAGAAGCGGCGTGCCTGCGCGGTTGAAATCTACGCCTGTGCCTTCGGCGGTATGGATGTTTTTAGCGGCGTCTTCCTCCAAGTGCGCGCGCGTGATTCCGACGCGCAGATGTTCGCGTTCAACGCGCGTCGCCCGTCCGGCCGCGGACTTTTTAGCGTTCGGCACATCTATTTCAAGTTGTCCGTTCTGCGCTATCGGCAGATGGAATTGCGAAATTTGGTAACCCTTGGGCAAGTCAGGATAGAAATAATTTTTACGGTCAAAAGCCGATTTATCGGGGACGCGGCATTGTAAAGCTAGCGCCGCTTTTACACCGAGTTCAACCGCTTTTTCATTTAAAGCCGGCAGTGCGCCGGGCTGGCCTGTGCAGATCGGACAGATGGCGGTATTGGGTGCTGTTTCCTCCTCCAGATTGGCGCACGAACAAAACATTTTGCTCGCTGTTTTGAGCTGTGCATGGACCTCGAGGCCGATGATTGGGATTAAGCGCATGGAGGGGGTGAAGAATGACGAAATACGAATGACGAATGACGAATGAAGGAAAAATTTACATACTATAACCTATAACCCATCACCTCGTTTTCTGCAAAATGCGGTAAAGTTTGACTTGAAAACCTACAAAGAGCGGCAGGATTGCCGCCATGACAGCCATTTGCAAGAATTGTTCAACCCCGGCAACGAATATTTTGGTTTCAAATGATGCGGAAGCTGAAAGATTAAGGAAGGGCTGTTTCATGATGGCGTCCGCCAAACTTTGCAGAATTCCCATAGACGCAAACACCAAGAGTCCGAATAATAAACTTCCGGCCAATAATCTGCCAAAGGTCGGCCACCAGCGGCCTTTTACCAAAGCGCGCGAAGCGGCCAGCGCTTGTAGGCCATGGATATCTTGGTCAATCAAAATGATGGTTGCAAAATACAATGCCATGGCAAAATAGATGCCGGGTATTACAAGGAGAAGGGACGCTCCAGCTATTACGAAAAATGATAAAAAACTGATCCACCAGCTCGGAATGATGAATAGCAAGGCTTTTTTTGACTCTTGGTTAGCTGGCAAAGGCTTTTTTCCGGCCTCCAAATTCAGCATCGTCATTGTCAGGCGCAGGCTGATCCAGACTACGGTGATTATTCCAACAAGGTAAATCAGCGCATAGAGAATAAAAAAGTTTTTATTGATATTGACCAGTAGCGCGCTTAAAAAATAAGCAATTCCGACATACAGGAAGAGGATTGAAGTTTTGACGCTCGAATTCCAAGTTGTAATGAAAAGTTTCCAGCTGTCGGAAATCAATTGACCGACGCCGGTAAGAGGGTGATTTGGTGTATTTGTCATATTGATGAAATCATAATAGAAAATCGATGAAACGTCCAAGGTCTTAAAATGTTTGATTTAAAATTTTTAGCATTTCTGTTTTCAGTTCTTCTTTGGTTTTCGAGCCGTCCAAAGTTATGATTTGGGTTCCTCTTTCAACCAGCGGTTCGCAAACTTTTGGGTCGCGGAAACGTTCGGCTAAGCGCGCTTGGAAAGCTTGGTGCTCATAAACATGCGCGTCAATTTTTTCCGTGCGTCCGGCCAGGCGGTCGGCGGCGATTTTCGGATCTATGTCCAAAAAAATGAAAATGTCAGGATGGTTGGAGAGCGCGATTTTATTGCCTTCCAAAGTGAGGAGCCAGTCTATGGTTACTGGTTCTGCGCCGGCAATATTTTCTTTTTCGCTTTGTAGAGGCTGATAGGCAAGGGAAGAAAGGAGGCCGCGATCCTGGATGACCAGCCGTTTGGCGCGGTTGGCTAAAAAAGGCAGGATGAGCCTCGTATATTGGACGCCGCGGTCGAGTGCGAAGCTTTCTGCCGCGAATCTCGCCGAATATGGCGTTTCGCGTTTTATTATTTCGTTGCGGATTACGGCACCGATTCCGGCATGGGTTGGCTCGGATGTGAGTAGGACGTCCACATTGCCGATATCATTCAAATCAGGTGCAGAGCCGCGGGTCCTGCTCCATTCTGTAACGTCGAAAATTTTTAAATCTTTGCCGCGCGCCCAATCCTCTGCCGCGGAAATAAGAGTTGATTTTCCTGCGCCGTCTATTCCGTCAATTTGGATGAACATATGTGGAGTTGAAAGTCTGTAAAGTCTGTAAATAATGTAAATCAATAGCGCAGCAATCAAAGTTTGTCATTCCAGCGAAGGCTGGAATCCAGAAATAATAGGAGACGTTAAACTTGTATTCCGGATCCCTGCCTCCGCAGAGATGACGAGGTTGATTTTCCTGCGCCATCTATTCCATCAATTTGGATGAACATATGGGAGAATATTCAATTTACAATTTTCAATTTCCAATGACGAAATCCGAATGACTAATAACGAATGCTGAAGCCGTCATCCGTCAACTGTTTTCTGTTTTCTATCGTATGTTACAAATGAAAAACCTTCGTGGTCTTCGCGGGCAGTTTCTTGCCACACCGCAGGATCAATCACTGGAAAAAAGACGTCGCCGTCAGGTGACTGGTGGACGTGCGTGATATAGAGGCGTTCCGCTAAAGGCATGGCGGCCGCGTAGATCATGGCGCCTCCCATGATCATAACCTCGGGTTCGTTCGCATGCGCGGCTACGGCATCTTCCAGTTTTGAATATGACTCCACTCCGTCCGGGAATACGTCGTCAGGTTCAAAAGTCAGGACGACATTTTTTCGGTTCGGAAGCGGGCGGAATTTTTCCGGCAATGAAAACCACGTGTTCCGTCCCATGATGACGGTCTTTCCGGTCGTCAAATCACGGAATCGCTTCATGTCCTCGGGAATGTTCCAGAGGAGCGCGTTATTTTTTCCGATGCAGAGGTTATCCGCAACAGCGCAAATTATGGCAATCATACGGCAATCGGGAATTCGATTCTTTCTTGCGGTTCGTATCCTTCGAGCCGCGTATGCTCTCCTGTCCAGTCAAAGATCGAAGTAAATGGCTCGGTAATGATTTGCGGCAATGCCGACGGGGTGCGTTCCAACTGTTTTTGCGCGCCTTCCAGATGGTTGACGTAGATGTGGGTGTCCGCGAGAAATCCGACCAGCTTGCCTTCTTGCAGGCCGCTTTCTTTTGCCAAAAGATGCAAAAGCAGGGCGTAGCTGGCGATGTTGAAAGGCAAGCCCAACATGGTATCAACCGAGCGCTGGTTCCATAGCAGATTCAATTTTCCATTGATGACCGTAACTTGAAAGCAGTAGTGGCATGGCGGAAGAGCTTGTTCAGGCAGGGCTTTGGGGTTCCACGCAATTACAATCATGCGCCGGTCATTCGGATTGGTTTTTAGCGTTTGGACCACTTTGGCTAGTTGATCGATTCCCGCTACGGTGTAATCGGAATCGTAGTTGTCATACGGCGCATCAAAGTGCCGCCATTGGAAACCATACACCGGCCCGAGGTCTCGCTCCTCCATCATTCGTTTTTTCGATTCCTCGTCATGGCCGTAGGGCGCTTTTTTCGGATTTGCCCATTCGTTCCAGATGGTGCAGCGCCGTTCTTGAAGCCATTGTTTGTCAGTGAGGCCACGGATGAAAAATTCCAGCTCGACGCGGATGGTTTTAAACGGCATTTTTTTTGTCGTGAGAAGCGGGAATCCCTTGTTCATGTCATGCTCGAACATGGCGCCGGCGACAGTGATCGCATCGACGCCAGTGCGGTTTTCTTTGCGTTCGCCTTCCTCGAGGATGCGGCGGACGATGGAGAGATAGGAGAGCATATGTATTAAATGACTAATGACTAAATCCGAATGACTAACGTGGGGAAATAATCAATAATCAATCATTCGTTATTAGTCATTACTGACCTTCGCATAAATAGACTCGCTTTCGTCATTCCTGCGAAGGCAGGAATCCATCCGTCTTTCTGATGGATCCCAGCCTGCGCTGGGATGACGGGAATGTTCACTTGATTTGCGAAGGTCAATAGGAATTAGTCATTTTCTATTGTCCCGTCGAACCCCAGCCGCCGCGCGTTTTGCCAAGCGGTTCGCCCTCCTCAAAAATTACTCGCGGGCGGGGGATGATAATGGCTTGCGCGAGGCGCGTCAGAGCCTTGACTTCAATCGGCGAATCGCCGGGATTCCAGACAAAGATCAAGCATTCGTCTTCCGGTCCGCAGAAATCCGAATCCAGCACACCCACTTGGTTGCCAAGCCGGAGGCCGTGCTTTTTGAAAAGGGAAGAGCGTCCGAATATAAGCATAACATGGCTGTCCGGAATGCCGAATACGAGTCCGGTGCGAAGAAACGCGCTTTCTTTCGGCACGATCGTAACATCTTCGATCACCGAAAGATCGAACGCGGCCGCGCCTGAAGTGTGGTATTCCGGAATTGTCGCGTTAGGATGGATTTTGGTGATGCGGACATTCATATTTTTTGTCATATTTCGAGCCCCCCGACTCTGCTCAGGGTAAACCTCGTCGAGGGATCCCTTGCGAGCCAAGGGATTCCTCCGTTACGGTCGGAATGACAAAGAGTGAATTAATTCTAAAATTTGTTTTTTTAGATCCTCTTCTGAACCCGAATTATCAATAGTCCGGTTTGTGCGCGCTTCTACATCTGCGATGGTAATTTCTGTCGGCGCTTGTTCGAGTTCCATGAACGATTCAAACGTCCTGTTTGCTTCACCGGCTTTTTCGCCGCGCGCTCGCATGCGTTCGAACCGAGTTTCCGGCGGAGCAGTAACATTCACAAGCAGAAACTTGCCTACAGTTTCCAGCCCGTCCAGATCGCCCAATCTTCGAAGGCCGTCCAAGACTATCAGTTGCGCTTCGTCTTTTTCCATTCGTT
>JAHJFW010000090.1 GCA_018824765.1 Patescibacteria group bacterium | reverse complement strand
CATACCGAACGCCAAGGGCGCGAGAAGATTTACATTTTTTCCGTGTCGGACGAGGCGAACGCGTATCGGTTGTCGTTTTCGAGCGAAACGCTCAAGTGGCGGCTGGAGGAGATGGCGGTGCTGTAAATGTCATCCCACGGCTTATCTATCAATGTCATCCCACGGCTTGACCGGGGGATTTACATGTTGTAGCTATGAAGTATGCGTGAATATTTCGTTTACATACTTGCAAGTGGCCGTGACGGAGTTTCATATGTCGGCGTTACGAATGATTTGATTCGACGGATGGCGGAGCATCGGATGAATTCAGAAAAATCTTTTACTTCGGATTACAATGTTAAAAAGCTTGTCTACTTTGAATCGACAAATGATATCCGTATCGCATTACAGCGCGAGAAACGACTGAAGAAATGGAATCGACAATGGAAGGTCGAACTTATTGAAAAAACTAATCCGTATTGGAAGGATTTGCTGCCAGCGGATGAAGATTAATCGGAAGATTCCCCGGTTGAACCGTGGAATGACATTTTTAAAGAGCCGTGGAATGACAATTTTAACAATCTGTCATCCTCCGTACTTATTCTTTGTCATCCCACGGCTTGACCGTGGGATCTTCAAATTATGATTCCCATTAGGAAGATTCCCCGGTTGAACCGTGGAATGACATTTTATAGAATCGTGGAATGCGGGTTGAGCTAAACGAGGTTGACATATACGCTGTTTTGTGTTAAAAGAACGGCGGATCTTTCTTATTGGAAAACCGTGCCATAGCAGGCACAAACGCCCCAATGGTAGCCCGAAGCGACGCGCGGAATGGCCTGCGCCCGCTTTTCTGGAATGCCGGAGGGACCGGAGGATATAAGAGTGCGAAAAGCAACCTTGGCCCAAGTGGCCAAACTGTTGGGTAAGCTGGATTCCGGTGAGATCGACCGCCTGATGGCACAGGCGATCATCGAGGGGAAGTTCCGGATCATCACCGACGCATCCGCGAGCGTTCCTCTCGACCCTGCCTCGCCACCTGACCACGTCGGCGGTTACCGCGAAAATGCGGCGGCTCCGAAAACGTCGACGCAGGAGGGTTTCGTCATGCCCGCTACCGCGCAGGCATTCTGGCAGGGCGTATGGGATGAGTTGCTGGGTATTGGCAAGATCGTAGTGCAGCCTTTGCCCAATCTCACGCCCAAGCAGTTGGAGTCGCTTGATAAGTACGGCTTCCTGCTTGTTCGCATCCCCGCAATCATCGAGGAGCAGTATCCAAGCTCCTTCGTGAAACCGGCGTGGGGCAGGCACCCCAATATTCAGTCCATCGAGCGCTTTCCGCTGGTTGGCGACTGGATCGTAGTCGAAACGATCGCGAAACCCCACTACGACGATCCGAATGGGTACCCGGACGATCGTCTCATGGCTACGTTGATGCGGAGTTCCCGCTTCAACACCAGTCATGACGACCTCACTGGGGGATTGCTTGCCAAGATCGCGAAGATTACGGGTTTTCCCAAGAAAGGCACTCGCCTTCCCACGGTTGAAGAGTGGAACTTCATCGGGAACCTCTTCAACTGGCTGCGGGAGAATCGTGGGATGAATCTCCCCGACCTCGGTTCCACCCGTTCCTGGGAGTGGTGCCAGAACACCCTCGACTCCGACTACCGGCTCATCGTCGGCTACTCCGAGAATGGGGGTCTCGCGGATGTGCACGACGCCTGGCGTGGCGCTCGTTACGGCGACATCTCGTTCCGTGTCCTAGCGGTTCTGTAGGTTCGTTGGGCCCTTGGCCCTTGGACGCTTGGCCTGACATCGATTGGTTCATCCAATTGGTGTCAGGCTTTTTAAATTCTGATAGAATTTTATTGAAGCGGCTTGTGAATCCTGCGTTTACGGACCGGGGTCGCCGGCTTCCCTCGACAGCCGTCGGGGCAATACAGAACTGCTTGCTTCGGTCTGGTGCAGAATGCTGCCAAACAGAGCTCCGCAGTATGCGGAGAACCATCGGTCGCTCACAGGCGAGGGGTGGTCATACGGATGGGCCATGGCAAAACGGGACGCGGAACAAAAACCCACGACTCCGACTACCGGCTCATCGTCGGCTACTCCGAGAATGGGGGTCTCGCGGATGTGAACAACGACTGGCGTGACAATCGTAACGACAACATCTCGTTCCGTGTCCTAGCTGTTCTTTAGTGGAGGGATTTAAGCCATCCTCCGACCATTTTGCCGATCGCGATGCATTCTTCGCTGCGCGCAAGATATGTCTTATGATCGAGGATGCGTAAGTCATCGCCTAAACGCAGATAGATTTTTAGCGCATCGAGGATTTCGCTCATTCGTTTCAAACAAGCAATTTTATCCTGATGCGTCGCCGTTTCGGCCTTCATGGCCAGATGAAGAAGATCAAGCGCGAGTCGTTCGCATCGCTCTCCCCATGTGAAGCGATCCTGTTTCGGGATCCGTCGGAGGTTGAGATAAAGATGCCTATAGAGGTCGTAACTTTGTCGAAAAACGGGCGTTGGTTGCATATGTTTGATCAAATAATTTCGTTCGGGAACCTGTTCGCCGCATGGCGTGAGTTTCGGCGCGGCAAGCGCGTAAAGCGTGATGTTCAGGTTTTTGAACGGCATGTTGAAGATGAATTATTCGGACTGCATGAGGAGTTGGCGGCTGGCACATATCGTCACGGTTCGTATGAAAGGTTCCACATTTTCGATCCGAAACATCGGATTATACACAAAGCGTCGGTGCGCGACCGGATCGTGCATCATGCGGTGTATCGAATTGTTACTCCCGTCATGGAACGATCGTTTATCTTTGATTCGTATTCTTGTCGCAAAGAAAAAGGTACGCATGCTGCCGTACGGCGCTTGGAGCATTTTGCGCGCCGCGTAAGCCGCAACTGGATCGGCCCGTGCTGGGTGCTGAAATGTGATGTCAAAAAGTTTTTCGACACTATGGATCACGGTATTTTGCTCAAGCTCCTAGAACGGCGGATCTCGTGTTCGAAAACGATTGAACTGCTGAAAGTCATTATCAAAAGTTATGCGTCGGTTGTGGATAAAAATGCCGAGAGAGAGAGAGAGAGCCCAAGGCGTACCTATCGGCAATTTGACATCGCAATTGTTCGCGAACGTGTATTTGGATGCGCTGGATCATCTCATGAAGGAAGGGTTAGGTGTGAAGTATTACATCCGATACACGGATGATTTTGTGATCGTACATCAAAATCCGATCAAGCTCGCCTCGCTCCTACCATCCATCAGTAGTTTTCTTCAAAACGACCTAGGGCTCGAACTTCACCCAAACAAGGTGATCATTCGGAAATTGAGGCAAGGAATCGATTTTTTGGGCTACGTCACGCTCCCTCACTATCGCGTATTGAGGACGAAGACAGAGAGAAGGATGATGAAGCGGGTGAATGCGGGTAATGTTGCATCGTATCTCGGTCTAATTAAGCATTGTCGGGGGTATCGGACACGGCAAGCCGTTCAGCAAAAGCAATTGACAGGATTTTTATAGTGTTCTATTTATGTTCTATACTAGAAATATCGCCCCTCGACCCTCCTACGCCAAAGCCGCGGCGGGCAGGCGAGCTCAGGGACAATTATTTCCCGAGCCAGTCGAAGGAATACCTTAATTAAGGCAGCCCTTCGACAAGCTCAGGGTATATTTTTCAACTAAGTACTACGGACTAAGTACTACGGACTAAGTACTACGGACTATTTTTATGCTCCCCCCTCCCTCCAACAAACTCATAGCCCATCTCGACATGAACTCTTATTTCGCGTCCGTGGAACAGCAGGCGAATCCGTTTTTGCGCGGGAAGCCGATCGGGGTTTGCGCGTATCTTCATAAAAACGGGTGCGTGATCGCGGCATCTATCGAGGCAAAACGTCTAGGAATGAAAGTTGGGATGACGGTTACGGAGGCGAAGTGCAAAGTACCGAGCGCGGAGTTTGTGGAGAATGATCCGCCGAAATATCGAGCCGTGACTTCGCGGGTGTTTTCTATTTTGCATGAGCTAACTGACTGCGTGGAGCATTATTCCATTGATGAAGCGTTTCTTGATCTTACTGGTTGGTACCGCGATGCGGCCGAGGCGGCTTGGGCGCTTGCGCGAGTGAGGCGGCGCATCAAGTCCGAAGTCGGGGAATGGTTGCGCTGTTCCATCGGAATCGCGCCAACGCGCTTTTTGGCAAAGACGGCGTCTGATTTTGAAAAGCCGGAGGGACTTACGGTGATCGATCGCGATAATCTCGACGAGATTTTGTCGCAACTCGATCTCGAAGACGTGTGCGGCATCGGGCCGCGCATCCGCCAGCGATTGGAACGCGCCGGAATAATGACGCTAATGGAGTTGAAGCTATATCCCGTCGCGAATTTGATTCGTTTGTTTGGAAAATATGGATTCTATTTATGGTGCAAGGTGAATGGGATGGAGTGTGAGAAAGTCCTTAGTCCGCAGTACTTAGTCCGTAGTCCGCAGCCAAAGTCGATCGGGCATTCGTATTGCGTTCCGGAGAGGGTGAATAGGGATGGGAAAGTCGTGGCAGTGCTGACGAGATTGACAGAACGCGCGGGGAGGAGGATGAGAAGGGAGGGACTTTTAGCGGGGAGGGTTTCGGTGGCAGTGAACGTCCTACGTCCTGGGTCCTACGTCCTAGGTCAAGGGATGCGGCCTTCGATGCGGCCGACCCAGGACCCAGGACCTAGGACACAGGACTTTTATTCCGACTTCCTCCATTTTTCCGAACCCGCATCCGATTCATTTACGCTAGTGGGCACGGCATGCAGTCTTTTGCAAAAGATATGGCATGGCGAACGCGTGAATTTTCTTGCGGTGACGCTGTCGGATTTTTCCACGCCCTCCCTTCAAAAAATTCTCCCCCTTAAGATAAGGGGGACAGAAGGGGGTTATGAAATTAACCGTCGTCGTCTTATTTCCGACGCGGTGGATCTTGTTCGTGATCGTTACGGCGACGAAGCAATAATGTTCGGTTCGATGATGGGGATATCTCACGAAGCGCCGGATCGGATCGGGTTTCGGAAAACAGACGGTGTGGATATCTCGAAAATTTAGCTAGTTTTAGCGCACTTGCAAATAAGTTAGAATATATGGTAGCTGTATAGTATATGGAGGACACAACAAAAAAAGAGATTTTAGAGGCTATCGGGTCTCTATCCGATCGCCTTGATTTGACGGACAAGAAGCTGGATGAAAACTCCAATTCTCTCTCTGATCTGAATGGAAGTTTTAATTCTCTGTCCGATCGCCTTGATTTGACGGACAAGAAGCTGGATGAAAATTTCAATTCTCTATCCGATCGCCTTGATTTGACGGACAAGAAGCTGGATGAAAACTCCAATTCTCTCTCTGATCTGAATGGAAGTTTTAATTCTCTGTCCGATCGTCTTGACCGGACGGAAACAGAACTGCTGGAAGCCATTCATATATTAGCCGATGATACCAATCGACAATTTCGAGATGTTAAGACTAGCTTAAGTCGTGTTGAAAACACCATGGTTACAAAGGACTATCTCGATGATAAATTGGCGACGCAGCATAGTGATATTGTGAAGTTCGTCCGCAAGCGAGTGCCGGAATGGGCAAAAGCCGGTAATGCGTGAGCATTACAACCGGTATCTAAGCACTTTTCCATCGCGCGCTTCTGGCTCGCGGTCCGGAAATTTAAAGGCATGGGAAATGATAATCGTTCCCGGCCGCAATTCGCGCTCCAATTTTTTCCAGAGTTTCGTAAGGATTTGCGGCAAAAGATAGAACAAAACCACATCTGTATCAGCAGGAAAAGTTTGTTTCCAAAAATTGCCGCGGATAAAAACACAGTGTTTCCCAACGCCGCGCCGCCGCGCCCGGAACCGCGCAAACAAAACAAGCACAGGGTTAAGCTCGATGCCTATTGCTGATGCACCGCGCTCTGCCGCTTGGATACAGACCTCACCGTCGCCGGATCCGAGCTCCAAGATTTTTTTCCCGTTGCTGACTCCGCCCAGATCCAGCATTTTTTCGGTTATCTGTTTTCCTGAAGCTACAAACGGCGCGGCATGGTATATCGCGAAAATTTCCGATACAGCCCAGACCAGTAGAGCTAAAACAAAAAATAAGATAAGCAGCTCAATGAGAAGGGTGATTGCCGTATTCATATGTGGATAGAATAGTGCATTGTTTCGCCGCAGGGAAATGACGGCTTGATAAGTCTGAAAAGTCCATAAAGTCAAAACCCCATAAAGTCCGCCCATTGAAAGACTTTACAGACTTGATGGACTTTTGACTTTTATTCTTAATGTAATTGCCACTCTATGTGAAAATTGCTAATGTAATGCAGTTATGAAAACGGCATACGATCCGAAAAAGATTGAATCCAAGTGGCAAAAGAAGTGGGAGAAGGAGGGGATTTATCAGGCAGAAGAGTCCTATGTCCTACGTCCTACGTCCTACGTCAAAAAAAAGAAGTTTTACGGATTGATTGAATTTCCTTATCCTTCGGGAGAGGGTTTGCATGTTGGTCATCCGCGGTCGTATACGGCGATTGACATCGTGACGCGGAAAAAGCGGATGGAGGGGAGGAATGTGCTTTATCCCATCGGCTGGGACGCTTTCGGACTTCCGACCGAGAATTTTGCTATCAAGAACAAAGTGAAGCCGGCTGTTGCGACTAAGAAAAACATCGCCAATTTTACGCGCCAGCTCAAATCTCTTGGATTCGGTTTTGATTGGTCGCGAGAGATCAACACAACAGACCCGGCGTACTACAAATGGACGCAGTGGATGTTTTTGAAGTTTTTCAATTCTTATTATGACGAGAAAACGAAACGCGCGCGGCCGCTTTCCGAGATAAAAGTGCCGCCTAAGATTCGTTTGCAGGGAAAGAAGGCGATTGCCGCTTATCTCGACGAGAAGCGCATGGCGTACAAGGCGTCTGCCACAATCAACTGGTGTCCGAGCTGCAAAATCGGCCTTGCCAACGAAGAAGCGCAGGGCGGCGTTTGCGAGCGTTGCGGCGGAAAAGTCGAGAAGCGCGAGAAAGCGCAATGGATGATCCGCATCACGGCATATGCCGATAGGTTGATTGAGGATTTGGACACGGTTGATTATCTCGATCGCATCCGAACGCAACAAATAAATTGGATCGGCAAATCCGAAGGCGCGAGCGTTGATTTTGATATTGAAGGACAGGATGCGGACAAGAAAAATCTTGAAGCAAATGTCTCCGTTTTCACGACTCGTCCCGACACACTGTTCGGCGCGACATATCTCGTGCTCTCTCCGGAATATCCGCTTCTCGACCGTTGGCTTCAAGACGGCGTGATCAAAAACGCGCGAAACGTCCAGGAGTATCGCGAAGGCGCGCGAAAAAAGAGCGACATAGAGCGGCAGGAGAATAAAGAAAAGACAGGAGTCGCGCTCGATGGGATCAGCGCGCTAAATCCCGCGACCGGGGAGCAGATCCCGGTTTGGGTCGCGGACTATGTTTTGGCAGGATACGGCACAGGCGCCATCATGGCTGTTCCGGCGCACGATGAGAGGGATTGGGAGTTTGCGAAGAAGCATGGTATCAAAATAAAACAGGTTGTCGCGCCCGTTTATGTTGATGAAATTAATTCGCCGCGCGAGAATAAACGAAATGTACCTCGACGGAGTGTGGTATGCGTGGTTAAGCATTGGTCAAAGGACGAGATTCTTTGCCTAAAATGGAAAAAGTACGATTGGCAAACTTTTGTTATTGGCGGCGTGGAAGCTGGAGAGGATATGGTCGCCGCTGCTATACGCGAAATTCGCGAAGAAACAGGTTATCAGCATCCAAAATTTGTTCGCATATTAGGATCGGAATATATAGCAAAATATTTTGCCGCACATAAGGACGAGAATCGCATCGCGCAAATTACCGGGTTATATTTTGAGTTGAAAGATGGCGTGCGGGAAGACGTTTCTGCAACCGAAACCGCACAACATGACGCAGTGTGGGTCACGAGAGAGAACGCGCGATTCTTTGTGCGCGGAGCAGGCGTTCACGAATTGCTGGAACCATTACTGGGCGGTGTCGGATCAGCTTTTTTAGATGAGGGCGTTGCTATCAACTCCGACTTTCTGAACAGTCTGCCGACGGCCGACGCCAAAGAAAAAATGATCGCATGGCTTGAGAAAGAAAAGAAAGGAAAGCACACGGTGAATTTCAGATTGCGCGACTGGGTTTTCTCTCGTCAGCGGTATTGGGGAGAGCCGATCCCGATTATTTTTTGCGACGAATGCGGACCGGTCGCTGTTGCGGAAAAATCTCTTCCGGTGAAGCTTCCGGATGTTCGGCGTTACGAACCGACCGACACGGGCGAATCGCCGCTTGCGAAAATTTCAACTTGGGTGAAAGTGAAATGTCCGACGTGCAAGCGGTCGGCAAAACGCGAGACAGATACCATGCCGAATTGGGCCGGGTCATCTTGGTATTTTTTACGATATTGCGATCCGCATAATAGGAAGGAGTTCGCGTCGGCAAAGAGTCTCAAATACTGGATGCCGGTCGATCTCTACGACGGCGGCATGGAACATACTACGCTTCACCTTCTGTATTCCCGTTTTTGGTACAAGTTTTTGTGGGATCTGGGAGTCATACCCGAGAAGTGCGGCTCGGAGCCGTATAAGGTTCGTCGGTCGCACGCGCTCATTCTCGGCGAGGGCGGAGTTAAGATGTCCAAGTCCAAAGGCAACGTGGTGAATCCTGACGATGTTGTTGAAAAATATGGCGCGGACATCTTCCGAATCTACGAAATGTTCATCGGTCCGTTTGACGCGGACGCGCCATGGGACACGCATGGCATCGAGGGAGTGAAAAGGTTTTTGGAAAAGGTTTGGCGAATTTTCACTCCTGTCATTCCCGCGCAGGCGGGAATCCAGAAACACAAACATCTGGATTCCCCGGTCAAGCCGGAGAATGACAATGTTGAAACTCTCTTAAATCAAACCATCAAAAAAGTCGGAGATGACATTGAGACGCTTGATTTCAACACCGCGGTTTCTGCGCTCATGATTTTGGCGAATGCGTTATCCGAGTGCAAAGTGCAGAGTGCAGAGTGCGCGGAGATATTTTTAAAGCTTCTCGCGCCGTTCGCGCCGCATATTGCCGAAGAGTTGTGGCAAAAACTTGGGCATGAAACTTCCATCCATGTCGCCGAATGGCCGAGCTACGATTCGAAAAAACTCGTGGCCGACACGTTCGAGCTTGTGGTCCAAGTGAACGGAAAAGTGCGCGACCGCCTCACCGTTTCGTCCGACATTAGCGAGAAAGAAGCGACAGCTGCCGCGCTCGCGTCCCCGAAAATCAGAGCCGCGCTCGATGGAAAGAAGCCGAAAAAAGTGATTTACGTCAAAGGAAGGCTGGTAAGTATCGCGATATAAAATGAATATGCCCGGTGATCCGAAATTTCCTCCACCTCCGCCTCCGCGTGAAAGCGCGCCGGTGTTTGTGTTTGACGAGGAGAGCCAAGAGGAGTTGTTTGATGTTGAATCTTTGGGCGAACGCTGGTCCGATGAAGACGTGAAGAAACTGGAGACACTTTCACGGGAGGTTTTTGCGAAGATTTCTCCGTATGGAGAAAAGCAAGACGCGCGCGTTGTGGAAGTTTTTCAAGAGTTGTATCCGGAGTTGAGTGAGAACGGGAAGCTAAACATCAGTCTCGCTTTTATCATTACAAATTCGAAAATCAGCCGTCCGTCATCAGTGAAAGTTGCGGATCTACCGCTTTCAATATCTCCGAAAGAATATGCGCGGATTCTTGTCTCAATTGCGAAAAAATTTTCAGTTCACGTTTAATAAATAAGTTTATATCATATGAAAGTCGCAATCATCGGAACAGGTTATGTCGGCCTCGTCTCAGGAGCGTGTTTGGCCGAATTGGGGCATCAGGTAACATGCGTTGACGTTGATGCGGAAAAAATCGCCGGTTTGAATCGCGGCGTAATTCCGATTTACGAGCCCGGGCTTGAGGAGCTGGTGAAGCGCAATATGGGTTACAGCCGTTTGCGTTTCACGACATCGTATGGGGAGGCGATTCCTGAAGCCGAAGTAGTTTCCATTGCCGTGGGCACGCCGTCGGCCGAAGACGGTTCGGTCGATATGAGCTATGTGAAGAGCGCGGCCGAGGAGATCGGGAAGAATATCAGCGGCTACACGGTCATCGCCACAAAAAGCACGGTGCCGGTCGGTACATCCGAGATGATTACGGCTATTGTGAAGGCGCAGACGGATTGTGATTTTGATGTGGTTTCAAATCCGGAAACTTTGCGCGAAGGCCATGCGGTATTTGATTTTCTGCATCCATCGCGCGTCATCATCGGATCGTCATCGCCGCGCGCCTCTGATGTGATGGTGCATCTTTTTGCCTATCTCGATTGCCCGAAAGTCGTTACAGATCCTCGCAGTGCCGAACTCACGAAGTATGCGGCCAACGCTTTTTTGGCGACAAAAATCAGTTTTATAAACGAGATCGCGCATCTGTGCGAAGAGGTTGGCGCGAATGTGGATGCCGTAGCAAAAGGCATCGGTCTTGATCCGCGCATCGGTAAGGATTTTTTGCGCGCCGGATTGGGTTGGGGCGGCAGTTGTTTTCCGAAAGACGT
>JAHJFW010000089.1 GCA_018824765.1 Patescibacteria group bacterium | reverse complement strand
TTCTGAAAAAATGCCGCCGGAAGATTTGGTGGAGATTATGAATGCATATTTGACGCGTATGACAGAGATTGTATTTGCGAACGGCGGAACGCTGGACAAGTATATCGGCGATGCAGTCATGGCTTTTTGGAATGCGCCGCTCGACCAGCCGGACCATGCGGAGCGCGCGGTGAAAACGGCGTTGGAGATGCAGGAAGCGCTAAAAGATTTGAATGCGCAAGGTGCATTTCCCGCCGGTGTTGGATTGAAGATCGGCATTGGAGTCAACACTGGTGAAATGGTGGTAGGTAATATGGGTTCTGAAATGCGATTCGATTACACGGTTCTTGGAGACAACGTGAATCTAGCTAGCCGGATTGAAAGTTTAACCAAAGAGTACGCGGCTGGGATTTTGATTTCCGAGGCCACGAAAGACGCAATCGGCGCATCATTTCGCACAAAATTTATTGACACGGTAAAGGTGCGAGGCAAAAACGAGTCCGTGAAGTTGTACGCGGTGGATGCCGCAGAGCGCTAGAAAACGTCTGCAAAAACATTCCAACATGCTTGAGCATGTTGGAATATTATTCGCGGTGGATTGCGGGAGGCGGGCGTGTCGGAGTGGCTATGTTTTGGGGAGAGTGTGTTAGAATAATGCTTTATGGAATCACTTTTTCAGTTTGTCTCCGAATTGCACAATGTGCAGGAAATTATCCGCTGGGGCGGATATGTCGCGCTTATCGCTATCGTTTTTGCAGAGACCGGATTGTTTTTCGGATTTTTTCTGCCGGGAGATTCTTTGCTTGTGACCGCTGGGCTTTTTGCGGCTAAGGGAGATTTGAATATTGGAATTTTGTTTCTCGTAGTATCGGCAGCAGCCATCATCGGCGATGCTACCGGATTTGAAATCGGACGTCTTTCTGGCAAGCGGATTTTTGCGCGCGAAGATTCATGGTTGTTCAAGAAAAGGCATTTGGAACGCACACAATCGTTTTATGAAAAACACGGCGGCAAAACCATCGTGATCGCCCGCTTCATGCCCATTGTCCGCACATTCGCTCCGCTTGTGGCCGGAGTCGCAGGAATGAAATACCGCCGTTTCGCGCTGTTCAACATTTCGGGAGGAATCGCATGGGTCGGAGGCATGCTCGGCATCGGTTACTTCCTTGGCCGCGTGATCCCGAATATAGAAGAATACATCCACATCGTAATCGCCATCGTCATCTTCCTCTCAATCCTGCCAGGGATAATCTCATATCTAAAATCCGGACATTGGAAGAGATGGTTTGAGAAGTTGAATGGGAAGGAGGGGTGAGAGTTTTGTAAATTGTAAAATAATCAATGAGCTATTACATCATCATTCGCGGGCCTCTGGGCTGCGGCAAATCAACGATCGCCGAGAAACTCGCCGAAAAATTGAGCGCCGAATATATCGGCATGGACGAGGTTCTCGAAAAGCACGGGTTCGACAAGGCTCCTCCAGGAGCACCGTGCATCCCGACGGAGAATTTCATAAAGGCGAACGAAATTGTTATTCCGGCGGTTCGCGAAAAATTATCCTGCGGGAAAGTTGTCATCTTCGACGCGTGTTTTTATCACAAAGAAGTCATCGAACATCTCATCCGCAATTTGGAATTTCCGCATTTCATTTTTACCCTCAAAGCGCCTTTGGAAGTCTGTATTGAAAGAGACGGCAAACGCGCCAAAACATATGGAGAAGATGCAGCACGCGCAGTCTACGGGCTCGTTTCTCAATTCGACTACGGAACCAACATAGACATAAGCCGAAGTTTGGATGAAGCTGTTGGCGAGATGCTATCTAAAATCCGGACATTGGAAGGGGCGGCTTGAGAAGGGGAAAATGAGTGGGAGAGGTGGACGGGCGGCGGGATTTGGGGGAAGATAAAAAAGAGCATTAGATCCGCAGTTCTGATAAGATACCTACATAGCCTTTTAAGGTGGGCGCGTTTATAAACATCGAAGTGTTAAATTTGTATATGGCTTTATCAAAAAAAGAAGAAAAAAGTCTGAAATCAATCATCGTGGCTTCTGAAAATGATCCGAATAAGCCGGAATTTCCTGCTGACGATCCTAAGTTTCCGGCAACTCCAACATACAGGATTGAAGTTCCCGATTTTTCAAATGTGTGGTTGAAAGATGAAAGCCATAATCCAACCGGAACTCATAAAGACCGCATGGCCTGGGAAATAGTTGTCACCTACAGGGATTTTTTACTCGCCAAGAAAAGAGGACAAGTTAAAAGACCTTTGCCTGCAATGTCAATTATTTCTTCCGGTTCTGCGGCAATTGCCATACAAACACAACTGAAAAAATATAGCTTGCCGAATTTGAGGGTTCTGGTTGATGCAGGCATGAATCAAGACGCTATAAAATCAATGAAGAAAATCGGATGCGAGATTTATGAAACCAATTTGAGCAAAAAATCATTCCATTGGAAAGAAATCCTAGCACTGACCCGCAACCCTAACGGTTTTGATATTACTTCCAATGAATCTCTGGATCCGACGACAAGATTCTATGATTGGTTAAGTTACGAAATACTCAATTCCTCGCCGGATTATTGTTTTATCCCTTTCGGAACAGGCAACCTTTTTGAGAATGTTTTAAACATAAACAAAAAAGAAGTATCAACTCAACACCATGATCCAAGATTCAGCGGGAAAGTGGAAGTTTTAAGAAGATGTAACTTTTTTGGTGCAACCACCAATAACCCTAAATCAAAAGCCGATAAGCTATACTCACCGCACCTGCCTTTTGTCCATTATGATGAGCAATGGATAAGATTATATAGGTACGCCGGTTTTTGCGGACCGAAATCAAACGTGTTCTTTTTAAAAGAGCGAAATTTGGATAAAGCAATAAAAATCGCCGAAATGAATAATCTGAATTATGAACCTTCCGGAATCGCGGGTTTGGCCCTGCTTTTTCAAATGAAAAACGACATTCCCAAAAATAAAAAGATTTTGATAGTCAGTACAGGCAGAACAAAGTATTATTGAACGCGCGTAAAAATTTGATTGTTGCTATCGTCAGTAGAACAATTACTCTTTCGATTGCAATTCCAAGTCGTTTCAGCTCCTCCCCAGCCCCACTCGTTCCCTCACGATTTTCATCTTCTCTCCCGCAAGTTTCGATGCGGCATCGCGGCCTGCATCCAGGATTCTTCCGAGCTCGGTAGGATCTTTTTTATACTCATTCAATTTTGTCTGGATCGGCGCAAGCATGGCGATGATTGCGTCGGCAAGCGCGGCTTTGAAATCGCCGTAGCCCTTGCCGGTAAATTCATTCTCTATCTCCTTCATGTTTTTGCCGGTGGCATGGTGATAGATGGTCATTAGGTTGGAAATGGCGGGCTGCTTTACCGTATCATATACGACGTCTTTTCCGGAATCCGTAACAGCGCGCATTATTTTTTTAAGAATCGCATCAGGTTCATCCGTGAGCGAAATAAAGCTGACTGGCGCTCCGCTTTTTGACATTTTGACCTTGGGATCGTCGAGCGCCATTATGCGCGCGCCGACTTTTTGGATGAGCGGCTGCGGAACAGTAAAAGTGTCTCCGAAATTGGAGTTGAAACGCCGTGCAATGGTGCGCGCCAGCTCAACATGCTGCATTTGGTCTTCGCCGACCGGCACGAGCGTCGTGTCATATAGAAGAATATCCGCGGCCATGAGTGCGGGATATGTAAACAAGCCGACGCCGACGTTTTCGCCGCGCTTTTTAGATTTGTCTTTAAATTGCGTCATCCGTTCCAATTCGGAAATTTTCATGATTGTTCCAAGTATCCAGCTAAGCTCTACGTGTTCCGGCACTTCGCTTTGGACATAAATCGCGCAGCGCTTCGGATCAAGGCCGACTGCAAGATAAACCGCGGCCGTGTCGAGGATATTTTGCCGGAGCTTCTTGGGATCCTGCGGCACTGTAATCGCATGCAGGTCCACAATACAAAAAAGCGACCGGTGTTTATGCTGAAGCTCAGCCCATTGCTTGAGAGCTCCGATATAGTTTCCGATATGCGGGACATTCGTCGGTTGCACGCCGGAAAAAAGAAGTTCTTTCATAAGTATATACTAGCGTATTTGGCGGAGGGGCGAAAGAGTCAGGGGGTTAGAATCCAGAATCTGGAATCTAGAATCTAGGCTAGGGAAGACCCGGGACGTAGGACTTAGGACCTAGGACTTTGAACTGAGAACTTAGAACTTCAATCCCCCCACGACTTTAAGGACTTTATAGACTTGATGGACTTTACAGACTTTACAGACTCTTTTAAACCTCAACGATAATCGGCATGATCATGGGGCGGCGCTGGGTTTTGTGGAATAGGAATTCTCCAAGGTCATCTTTGACTTTGTCTTTGAGATACGCGCCATTTGCGTTGGATCGCGGGTCGTCGTCTTTCAGGATGTTGGCGACTTTTTTGCGCGCGTCTTGTATCAGCTCTTGGCTTTCTTTCATATACACGAAGCCTCGCGAGATAATATCAGGCGTTTGCAAAACGCGTCCGGTTCTCTGTTCCACGACAGCAATGACGATAACAATGCCGTCACCTGCAAGTTCTTTGCGATCGCGCAGAACGATATGGTTTGTGTCGCCTACGCCCAAACCGTCCACGAAGACGTATTCAGTAGGGATTTTTTTGTTGGTCAAAATACCGTTGCCTTTTTTATCGAATTCCATAATCTGCCCGTTGTCTGCGATAAAAATCTTTTCCGTTGGAAAGCCCTGCTTGATTGCCGTTTTGGCATGGTCGACAAGAAAAGAATAATGCCCTTCAATCGGAACCAGATATTTCGGCTTTACCATATCATGCATTTCCAGCAGATCTTCCTGTTTGGCGTGACCGCCAGCGTGGACATCCATCATTTTGTAGTGGATCACCTCCGCACCTTCGCGGCACAACGTATCTTTAACGCGCTGGACCGAGCGTTCATTGCCCGGAATGACGGACGAGGAAAAGACAATGGTATCGCCCGGTTCGATTTCAATATGCGGATGCTCGCGATTGGCAATGCGCATCAATACCGCGCGTTCCTCTCCTTGCGCACCCGTACAGACGATCGCCACTTTTTCCCGCGGATAACGGTTGATGTCTTTAGTATCAATCAGCGTGCCTTTCTGGACTTTGACGTAATTTAACTCCTGCGCGATCAAAATATTCGAACGCATTGAAAATCCTTCGACTGCGACTTTTCTGCCCTGACGTTCGCAGGCCACGATGATTTGCTGGATGCGCGAAATCATTGAAGCAAAGGTTCCGATAATAATGCGGCCTTTGGCGTTCGCAATTATTTCGTCTATGTTGTGCTGAATTTCATGTTCGCCGATTTGATGTCCGGGATGCGAGGCATTGGTCGAGTCGATCATTAGCGCCAGCACGTTGCGTTTGCCTAGCGCTTTGATTTTTTCAGTTTCTTGGAGAGACTGCGCTTGCGGTCCGGTTTCCAGTTTGAAATCTCCAGTGTGGACGATTATGCCGCACGGAGTGTTGACGATGACGCCCATGGACGCTGCCATGGAGTGGGCGACGCCGAAAAATTCTACCTTGAATACGCCAAGCTGGAGGACGTCATTAGATTTTACAGTCTTTATATTGAGAGGCGGTTTGTCGCGGTGGTCTTCTTGGCGCCGTTTCACTATGCCGCAAGTGAGATCCGAGGCGAAAAGCGGGGGATTGCCAATGCGTGGCATAAGATGCGGGATACCGCCGATGTGGTCGTAGTGCGCATGTGTGATGATGACGCCGCGCACATTTTTTTCTTTTCCTTTTAAATACGACAAATTTGGGATGATGTAATCCACCCCCGGCATATCTTCATCAGGAAACTGCAAGCCCAAATCAATGATGATAATGTCATTGCCGTATTCGAGCAGGGTGCAGTTGCGGCCGACTTCCTCGTTGCCGCCGACAACGATTACTTTCAGCCGTTCGCCGGTTGACAGCGTATCCGTGCCTTTGCCGGTTTTTAGGTACGGCTTGTGCTTATAAGTATGCATGCGCGCCGGACTCAAAAAAGCGCCGCCGCCACTGCGTTTGCCGGAACGTTTTCTGCCGCGGTCGGCTGTTTTTGCTTTTTCCTCTTTTGCCAAACCCTCCCTTAGGGAGGCTTGTTTGACGGCCTTGGCTATAAGCGAAGTCATGTCCTGCTCTTTAGAGCGGGTGTCCTGCTTTTTATAACCTTGAGGCTTTCTTGATTTGTCCGGATATTTCTTTTTAGGGCCGGTTGAGCGGCCGGATCCGGACGAACCCAAACCCCGCCCAAACGAGGGGGAGGCATATGATAGACTAAAACTGTCCATATTTTCTTTTGCTTTTTACTAAGTTGCGCAGAATACAATGAATGCAAGAATAAACGGCAGTCGCCGATTTTCTTGGTCAGTTTTGTTTTTTATTGCGCTGCTTAGAGCGTGGTTAATAGTTACTTAAAATTAAAAAATTGTACTGGTTCGGCTCGTCCGTCTCGGGCACGAGCACGATCTTTGAAAAAGATTATCTGAAAATTGGTTATGAAATTTCAGATAACCGCAACGCGAAAAATCGTCAAATTATGATTCTTTCGTTGTTTCACGACCGTCGGAATTGGCTCAATCTTGGGCAAATCTGCGACGAGAGTGAATTAACTTAAGAATAGGATACCAGAGAATG
>JAHJFW010000009.1 GCA_018824765.1 Patescibacteria group bacterium | reverse complement strand
GTGATGTGATGTGGTCGAACTCTGGAATTTGACGCGAGTTGAATTTTTAAGAGATCGACCTGCTACACATCTAGGCCGGTGGTAACATCGGTCCGTTGTAAACCCTCTCCGGTGCAAGAGCAAGAGCCGGTGCATGGCATCGGAATGACAAGAATAAAATCCGAATGACGAAATCCGAATGACGAAGTTAGGATATTATCCTTCATTAGTCATTAGTAATTAGTCATTTGTCATTTACTCATTGGATTTCCGATGCTGTGCGTCGGCACTGGTAGCTCGCACGAGGTGACGAGCAATCGTCATCCCAGATAGATGATCATCATTCTGTACTTCCGCTTTGGCAGAAATACAGGATACAAAATTCGGCTTATCGTCCGGCCCGAACATTTGATACAATTTTCAAAATTCGTATTGTTACGCTGTTCGCGATATAATTTAACAAATGCGCATCCGCAGAATAGATTTAACTTTTACAGCCCTGCTCCTCCCGCTTGATGTTGCGGCGCTGTTTTGCGCGGGGCTGGCCGCCTATCTTTTGCGCTTCTCGCGTTTTGTTCTGCAAGTCCGACCCGTTCTGCAGGATGTGCCGTTCGTCGAATACATGCAGACTGTCAGTATTTTCGTCGTTATTTGGATCTGTTTGTTCGCAGTCGCAGGGCTTTACAGCACGCGCCAACGCAAGGCATGGAACGAACTTGGACGTGTCGCTCTGGCAGGCACTGCCGGAGTTATGATGCTGATAGCCTTGGTGTTCTTCCGGCGCGAACTGGATACTTCGCGCTTTATTGTTTTAGCAGTTTGGCTTTTTTCCATAACCTTCGTCTTTTTCGAGAGGCTCGTTCTGCGTGTAATCAGGCATTTGCTTTTACGCGCCGGCATCGGCCATAAAAAAATCGTTATCATCGGGGAATCGAAAACCGCGGACGGCATCATCAATGAATATAAATCCCATCCCATTCTGGGCTACACCGTAGTGAGGCAATTCAACGGCTGGAATGATAATGTAAGGCGCGCCATATTAAAGTTGCAAAAAAACGGCGGCGTGGATGCAGTCCTTCTGGCGGATCCTGACCTACCAAAAAACCAAGCCCTAGAACTGATCGCCTTTGCGGAAGAACATCATTTCACCTTTAATTATCTGGCGGATTTTTTTACGGCCGCCTTCACAAATATCGAGGTCACGACTTCCGCCGGCGTCCCCATAATCGAAGTAAAACGGACGCCCTTGGACGGTTGGGGGCGCATTGCCAAACGTGCTTTTGATATTGTTTTTTCCTTGGCTGGACTGATAATCACCGGCCCGATTTTATTGATCGCGCTCATCTGCATTTTTATTGAAGATGGCTGGCCGGTATTGTTTAAAAACATTCGCGTCGGCGAACGCGGCGAGCTGTTCAGCTTGACTAAACTGCGCTCAATGTATAGCAAATACTCCATCGGCCCGCAGTTTGGAAATTCGGCTGCCGGATTGCGTTATGAAAAACAGTTGATCGCGAAAAAAAGCATCAAGGCCGGACCAGTTTATAAAATTGCGGACGATCCGCGCATCACGCATGTCGGACGGTTCTTGCGCCGCTGGTCAATCGATGAACTGCCGCAATTTTGGAATGTGCTAAAAGGCGACATGTCCATCGTCGGTCCGCGCCCGCACCAACCGCGCGAAGTCGCAAAATATCTCCCCCACCACCGCCGCGTCCTCGCCATCCGTCCCGGCATCACCGGCCTGGCGCAAATCTCCGGCCGCAGCGATCTGGAATTCGAAGACGAGGTCCGCCTCGACACGTGGTATATCGAAAATTGGTCTCTTGCACTCGATCTCTACATCGCGCTCAAAACGCCGTTCACCGTCATCTACAGAAAAGGCGTGTATTAGAAATCGGTGCCTGGCACTTTGGTGCCTGGCACCATTTTTCACGATCGTGTTTTTGATAATTGCTGACTATATAGCAATCTCCTTTCAGATTCTTCTTTTGCAAAAGTTTCGTAGAGTGGATTGCAACTAATAAGTTTATTTTTCTCTCCAAATACATAAAATTTGCAACTTGACCAAGCCCACTCTTCCGGACGAGTGCCTAGTCCGGCTCGGACGGGATTCATCTCAATATAATTTCCACATGCTAATAAATAAGCATTGGTTTCGATGGATAAACTTTTAAACCTATCCTGCCAAACATGACCGACAAAATTATATTTCTTGCAAAAATACTTTGCGTAATTTGTTTGAATTTTGTGCATACAAGCAGAAAACTTCTCGCGTCTCGGTTGCATCAATAAATGGACGTGATTTGGCATCAAAACATAATGGTACATAGAGAACCCGTATGCAAACTTTGCTTGAAGTAATATAAAAAGATACATCCTATAGTCTTCCACACAATGAAAAATCGGCAACTTATTATTTCCTCTTGCAATTATGTGATACATCCCTGAAGGATCAAGGTTACGCTTAGGTCTCCCCATATTGATCAATTGTGTCATGGTGCCAGGCACCTTGGTGCCTGGCACCGCTTATATATATACCGCTGCCATATTTTCCATCCCTCTGTCAAGGGTACTTTTTTATTCGCAATTTACCGCTTATCCACAGGTGTCTCACAAAATAAAATAGTTTTTTTCCGGTGCCTGGCACCTTGGTGCCTGGCACCAATAAAAAAGGTGCATAAGCTAAGATACATATTGCACCCCTCGGGAATTACCGAGGTATGCAAATCCAGCGAAAAGGATATCAAATAAGAGGTTTTTGGAAGATTACTGACTATGCCATACGCTTAGTCCGTATGGTTACAGAAGAAGCAAAGAATCGCATCCGTATCTTAGAGCATTGGAAGAAATACGGCATTGCGTCAGCCATGGATGCTTTTAAGCTATCAGAGCGGACACTGCGACTATGGAAATCCGTCTTAAAGAAAGGAAATGGTCGTCTGGAGGCGTTGAATCCGAAAAAGACAACACCTCATAACCGGCGGAAACGTATTTGGCCTCCAGCCATCGTCTCCGAGATCAAAAGATTGCGTCAAGAACATCCTAATCTCGGAAAAGACAAAATACACCCGCTCCCTCAGCGGTTTTGTGATGGACAAGGCCTTCATGGTCCTTCCATTGCAACAATTGGCAACATTATGAAGGATATGGGTGGCTTGAGAACATTCCCTCAGAAAGTTAGACACAATGGCCGCATTGTTCCTCGAAAACGGTTAAAAGTCCCCAGAAAACCAAAACACTTCATCGCCACACATACAGGTCATTGCGTGTCGCTTGATACGGTTGAGCGTATTCAGCACGGTTTACGCAGATATCTCATAACCTTTGTGGACATACATTCCAGGTTTGCATTTGCCATGCTTACCACGAGCCATGCTTCACATGCGGCAAAAACATTCTTCGACATTATTCGTATCGTATTTCCATATCCTATCGAATTCGTCCTAACGGATAACGGCTCTGAATTTATGAAACTGTTCGATGATGAGCTTCGGCGCCTATGTCTCACTCATTGGCGGACATATCCCAAAACACCGAAGATGAATGCCCATTGTGAACGATTCAACCGCACCATCCAAGAGGAATTTGTTGATTACCATGCTCCGCTACTTATGGATGTTAATCGTTTCAATGATAAACTGCTCGATTGGCTTGTCTGGTACAATGCAGAACGACCGCATTATGCCCACGATCAACGCTCACCGCTCCAATTTTTACTCAACGAATCACCGGAGGGGTGCAAAAGGTACTTAGCGCATACAAAAGGTTGATGTTCCCGTGCAACATGCCTAAGATAAGGGCATGCAGCCATCCGTTCAGGCGCGCCTGCCAACTCTGCCCAAGCCGGTCCGCGAAAAAAAGCTAAAAGTAGCCCTTGTTCACGACTATCTTGTTCAAGACGGCGGCGCGGAAAGGGTTTTGAGCGTATTGCAAGAAATGTTTCCGGAAGCGCCGATATTTACTCTTATTTACGACCCGCTGCGCTGCCATGAACGCTTTCGCCCTCGTTCAGTGCGCACTTCTTTTTTAGACAAATGGCCGCTGGCGCGCCGCGCCTACCAGTGGTACCTGCCATTTATGCCATTGGCGGTTGAACATTTGGATTTAAACGGTTTTGACCTTGTCATCTCCTCCTCAAGTTCATTTGCCAAAGGTGTGATTGCCGCGCCGGAAAGCAAGCACATTTGCTATTGCCACACGCCAACCCGTTTTCTATGGCAGGAACGGCTCGGCTATTTAAATGATTTGCCGCAGCCAGCCATCATGCGCGCGCTACTTCCTCCCCTCCTGCACAAACTCCGCCAGTGGGATCGTCTGGCCGCCGAACGTCCTGACATAATGCTGACAAATTCCCATATCAGCCGCGAACGAATCAAACGTTATTATGCCCGCGATGCGCGCGTTATTTATCCGCCGGTGGAAGTGTCCAAAATCGAACAGGGCCGATGTGCGGGCAAGTTCTGGTTGACTGGCGGCCGTCTTGTAGGCTATAAAAAATTCGATCTGGTGGTCAAAGCCTTCACCAAGCTGAACCTTCCTTTAAAAATTTTCGGCATCGGACCGGAACTGAAAAAACTGAAACGCCTTGCCGGACCAAAGATTGAATTCCTGCATCAGGTCAGCGATGAGCACAAAGCCGCGCTGTATAAATATGCGATTGGATTTTTAAGTCCCCAAATCGAGGATTTCGGCATTACAATCGTGGAAGCTATGGCCGCAGGACGGCCTGTCATAACTTACGGTAAAGGCGGTGCGACAGAAACCGTGATTGACGGCGTTACCGGCATTCATCTGGAAACACAGTCTTGGGAAGATATCGGCGACGCGGTTATACGCTTCGACGCCTCACGCTTTGATCCGCAGACCATCCGCGCGCAAGCAGAAAAATTTTCAACCGAACGCTTCAAGGAAAAACTTACATCCTTTATCGAACATGCGCTGGCTAATTGATGCACGGCCTCTTGCCGATCCGGCCCAAGGCGGAGTCAGCCGCGTTACACGCGGACTGCTTGAAGCATTTATCAGTCTCGAAAAAAAAGACGAAATCGCTCTTGCTACGACCGGCGCAAAAAAACCCTGTCTCAACCTTCCCCATGATGCGGCCTGCCGGCATTTCCATTTCCATGTCCCGAACAAATTGTGGAGCATCGGCGCAATTGCTGGAATAATTGCGCTTGACCGCGAAGCCGAACGCCGCATCGGAAAAATCGATGCTGCATTTCTACCGAATCTGGGCTTTGTCGGCGCACGTCAATCTCGCCCCTATGTTTTACTGCTACACGATTTGTCATTCCTGATCGAACCGCGCTGGTTCTCGCTTAAAACGCGGCTGTGGCACAAAGCCGTAAATGCCAAACGACTTATAAGGCGAGCTGCGCATCTGCTCGCGGTTTCCGAAAAAACCAAACGGGATGCAATCCGCCTCCTAAACATTCCGGCAGAACGAATCACAGTAATCCCCATCGGCCAAACGCTCAATTTTTCGGATATCCCACCTTCCAGCTTCCACCTTCCACATTCTTCAAAATATATCCTTGCCATGGGAGGCAACGACCCACGCAAAAATATCCGGACCGCTATTGCGGCGGTTGAGGAGCTGAATCGCGCTCCGGTTTTCGCGGATATCCACCTCATCATTATAGGTCGAGACATCATCCGGCCGAGCGACAACGAGCTCGCATCACTTTACCGAAACGCCGCAGCCTTTCTCTACCCTTCGTGGTATGAGGGTTACGGGTTACCCTTACATGAAGCTGCTCAATTCGGCACGCCATGCATCGCATCAACCGCCGGCGCTTTGCCGGAAACCGCGCCAGCCGGAACAATCTTTGCGGATCCTGCCAAGCCGCACCACTGGGTTGAAGCGCTGCGAATCGTTCTTTCATCTCCTCGTCCGAATCCGCCGCAACTCGACCCGCAAGCATGGCAAAAAGCCGCTGAAATCCTCCGCGACAAACTTGACTGCATCGTAAAATAACGGTATTACGAAATCAACAATTAACCCCAATCATATGAAACGCCTATATCCCATCTTCTTCGCCTTTTTCGGTGTCATGCTTGCATTACCAGCAGTCGCCGCCAATCCACTCTCTTGGACTGACCTATCAGACAAACTCGCCGTTCGGTCAAATCGCACTGTTTGGGCCATGGCCTACAACAACAATTTATATTATACGGACGGCCTCGACCTGTGGAACGGCGGGCAGGTTTATCGCAAAGAACAACACGGGGTGGTTAACATCACGTCCGAAGTCCGATCAGCCGGCTTGTCACGCGTGGATGATATCGTAACTGACGGGCAATCGGTGCTGTTTTTAAAAAATCCGGATCTTCGCAATAACCAGTTCGAAGTCCTAAAATATCGAAGCGGCATCTATACAAACGTAACTTCGGCTTGGCGTTCATCATTCGAATCCAATGAAGGCATCGGCAACATTTCCGGACGCAGCGGCGAATGGTTTATCGTCACGTCGCTCGGCAAAGTCTTAAAGTGGGATGGATCATCCAATGCTCCGACAAGATTGCTTTTGCCGTGGGAATTGTCTAACAACGTGAACAATACCTTCCAAAATTTCAAATCCAGCGCAAACAGCGGTAACTATTACCTGCCATATAAAAACGAGGTCTTCCGCATTTTACCTATATCCGGAAATAAGTGGCTGTTCGTCCTTTCATACGACCACAACAAAATCTACAACCCATACTCGACAATAAATAAAATCTATCGCTTGGACTCAAACAATTTTTCGGACATAACTTATGAGTTCAAATCCGACGTCGCATATAGAGCGGTGGCCTCCAACGGAACATCCGCGCTTCTGGTCTCATCCTGCACGGCTTATTCATCTTTAGCATCGCAATACGGCAAAGAATACATTGAGGTAACAGGCTATGGACTGACAAAACATGTTTCGCCGATTGAACTTAAAGGGCAGGCGATCTGGACCGGAAGGAGCTGGATGTTTTTAAACGTGGCTGAAAAACGTCTGACTCGTGTGCTTGAAGGTGCTGTCGAAGACCTTGGCAAAACGCGCGATTACTTCGTAACAATGGCATCAAATAACAACGGCCAAATTTTCTTCGGCGGCGCTGTTTCTGACATTGCATTGTCCGAACCTTCTTTGCCGCTTACTGCCAAACTCGCGTTAGCATCAGAGACAGCATGGACTACAAATACGGTTTCGAGTAACGCAACCACAGCCTTCAACTTCAGCGTCTGGCAAAACTTCGAACCCGAACAATCAACTTTGCCAAGCCGTTCATCCGTGGTTTACCGAGTTACGGGCCAATACAATCGTCCAACCGGCGCGCAAGATCGAACCGGTTTCTCAAAAATAGAGATTTACGTCAACGGCAGGTTGGTTAAAATGTGTCTGCCCCAAGCCGTTTCCGATACTGAATCCTGCGCGTACATCATCGAAGGCGCGGGCTATCCGCTGGAATCGCAAGTTGCCGTGAATGCCCGCGTTGTCGGAAGCGTTGGAGAGTATCAGCAAGTCTGGACGCCGCTTCGTTTTCTGCAAGTGACCGACAGTGTAACTGCCAGCTACCTAAACAGCGCGCCCAAAACATGGGCTTGGAGGACTCCGGGGCATCAATCAGCCGTCACCCAAACTGCGACTTATAACGTCGGCGCATGGGATGGCGATAACGGCATTGCTTATGTTGAAATATGGGTGAACGGCAGGGTGGCCAAAATCTGTAATTTCGCCAGCTATAAATACAATGTCGAATGCACTCTGAACCTGAATGCCGGCGATTATGCATACGGCTCCGAAGTCTATACGAACGCCAAAGTCGTTGACGCCGCGAACAATGTTTCATGGGCTGAAGGCATGCGTTGGCAAGTGCAAAAAAACGGACTCGCAACACCGCCATATCCGGCAGAGTCCGTGCAATCAACAACCTTTGACTACGCCGGCACTGTTTCAGTGCAGGCGAATACCGCGGGTTATGTCAATAATCAATATATTACTTTTTCAGCTGCGGCCGAAGATAGTAATGGCGTCGCGCGCATCGAATTCTACATAAACGGCGCCTATGCTTATTCCTGTTTCAACAGCACAAGCTGTTCGTGGACAACGAACGCTTACAGCAACCAAAGTTATTTTAGCTACGGCGCTTATATGTTCGACAAGTTGGGAAACAGAGTCTGGTCAGGCTACAAGTCACTTCAACGATTCTGAATCCGCCTGCACCGCCAAAAATAAAAACACGCCACTAACGGGCGTGTTTTTTTAACGTCCTGTATCAAATGGGCTGATTTCTTTTTGCTCGGTATAATACGCGATTTCCTCATCCAAAATTTCCAAAGGCACGATTTCGCCCTCATACAAAATACGGTCTTCTAAATGTTCGAGCTTGGAAAAAAGCTCGTCCTGCAAAGTCGGGGCTAAAGCCAAAGCGAGTTCGCGCAAAGTTTTTAAGCGCTTCACATAACCTTCCAGCTCACGCTGGTAATCATCATACAGAATTTTCAAAGTGTCTTTTTTCTTTTGCCAAAAATCATGCCGCACCTGTTTACGCACTTCTTCAATTTCCAGCCTTTCCTCTTCGCGCAAAGCCAAGCCTGATTCAACATGGCCCAAAACTTCATCCAAAGACTTGGCATTAATCCCGCGCCTGAAACATTTTAACAGATGTGCAGTGGATGGGCGCGAAGCCGCCAGTATAAGATTCCACTCCTCTTCCGATCCTTCATGCGTAAAAAAGTGTTCAATCGCTGTCCGCGCTGGCCACACTGCCAAAGCCAAATTATGCGCTTCTTCCGCCAATTTCTCAGGCAACATCACCTTGCCCTCCTCATATTCTTTCACGATCTTTTCCGACCTTTGCCTTGTTTTCAAATCGGCATACGTAGAAAACTCCGCCAAAAAATCAATCGTTCTAGACGCATCTTTTAAATTCAAAAACGGTTCCAACATAAAGTGAATTATACATCAGGGATCGGCAAAAACAAATGCCGTAAGCCGGCCTTGACAGCTATGGCAAAAAACCTTAGCCTAGAATACACAGCCTGTGAACGATCTTTTGACACTTGCGGAATACCGCCCCAGCATGTCTCTGCCGATCGCTTATAAGCGGTTGACCATGAAGCGCTGGCGCGTCCCCTCTTTGTAACCGTCCCTCCAAGACAGACCAGGGAGCCGTGCAAGACCGTTCTTCCAAGGGCGATTGTGGGGAGTAAGCCCTGAAATCGTAGAACAGTTCCTGCTACGGGCAAGCAAGGCCCCGTGCCCCGAGTCGTAAGATTGTTTCGGGAGAGGAGAGCGTGCAGCCCTCAAGCCGCACGTTGGCGAGAAACAGGCATCGCCACCGGCCGTGAGCATTTCAAAAACCGAACCATCGGCAATGAAAAATCACGGTCGGACTCTCCCCTTCTTTTAAAAACTCGACCTCCTAAGGGTCACTCCGAGCTCCGGTTTTTCCTCCTTTGACCGGAGCTCTTTTTTATTACATCCAAGGTCGTTTCGCCATCTGTTTTGACCCTTGCCAGATATCCCGTCCTCGTGTATTGTCTAGCAACCTTAATAAATCAATTCCGTACCGCTTATTACTAACTTATGCGGACGGATGCCGGAAAATCACCGAGCTATTTCGGCGGAATACCGGTTAAAAGAAAAGCGCCTGTCAGTAGGCGCTTCTCCTGTAAAATATATGGAAATTGTAAAAACGGCTGATAAAACAACTGCAGGCTCTTCAAACATAGCGACTTTACTCGCTACCAACCAATACACTAATTTTCCAAGCAAAGGCGACGTGGTGCTTGGCACTGTGATCTCTGTAGGACGCAACGAGGCTCGTATCGACATCGGTGGCGTTGCAATCGGCATGGTACGCGGACCTGAACTTGACCCCAACGCCCACCTGACCGTGGGTGATGAAGTCGAGGCTACGGTTATTGATCTGGAAAATGAATTCGGCGAACTTGAACTCTCGCTTAAAGGCGCCGGGCGCAAAAAAGCCTGGAGCAAACTTAAGGAGCTTTTTGCCAGCGGCAATGTCATCCAAGTTAAAATTCTGGATGCCAACAAGGGCGGATTAATCATCCGCTTGGAGGGTGTGGTGGGCTTTTTGCCGGTCTCCCAACTCTCGCCGGAAAATTATCCGCGCGTTGTTGGCGGAGAAAAATTAAAAATTCTCGAAAAACTCCGCGACCTCGTTGGAACAACGGTTGATGTCAAAGTTATGGATGTCAACGAGGAAGAAGAAAAGCTGATTGTGTCTGAAAAAGCTGTGTGGGAAACAAGGCAGGAAGGCGTCATAGCAAAATACAAAGTTGGCGACACGGTTGAGGGCGAAGTTACGGCTGTTACCGATTTTGGCGCGTTCGTGCGCTTCGATAACAATCTTGAGGGGCTGGTGCACATTTCGGAAATCGCCTGGCAGCGCATTGACCATCCGCGCGACGTCCTGAAAATCGGCGACCGTGTGCGGGCGGAAATCATCAACATCGAAGGCTCGAAGATTTTCCTGTCCATGAAAAAACTGGTGCCTGACCCTTGGAAAAACGTGACTGAAAAGTACAAGATCGGACAACAGGTCAAGGGCCGCGTACTAAAAATAAATCCGTTCGGATTATTCGTCGAGCTTGATCCGGAAATCCACGGATTGGCGCACATCAGCGAACTGGCCGCAAAGCCCGTTAAAGACGTGAATGAAATTGCGCGCATCGGTGACGAATTCGACTTTTACATTGTCTCGCTTGATCCGGAAAACCACAGGCTCGGCCTATCCTTAAAGAAGCCGAAAGATGAGGAGGTTGAAAAAATCGAAGAACCAAAGGAAAAGGTGGAAGCCTAAAATCAAACCATAACGGCTCTTACGTGTTGTATTGGTTATCCGCCATTGTTTATTGATTATTGATTATTATTTATTGATTATTGTCTCCGCATATCGACAAATGACTTCTTTTGGGTTACTTTCGATGCACTGCATTTAACAAAAAATTATGAACCAAACATTCAGAAATGTCATAATCTTCCTCGCCGCCATCGGGCTGGTTGGAGTTACGCTGGCTTTCTTCAATGTCAACACTGCGCAAAAACTCGATCTGTCGGCTTTGGCGCAAAAGATAGATGAAGAACAGGTCAGTGCAATTGTAGTCCGCGGTTCAAAAGTGGAAGTTACACTCAAGGATGACACAAAAGCCGAAATCCAAAAGGAAAGCGGCGAATCCTTGTCAGAACTGCTGAACAACTACGGCATTGCGCCGGAAAAAATCCGCGCCGTCCCCATTGAAGTGCAGGAAAATTCAGGCGCCGCATACTGGGCCGGCGTTATTTTACCAAACCTTTTACCCCTGCTTTTGCTAATCGGCATTATGTGGCTATTCCTCCGCCAAGTGCAGGGACAAAATAACCGCGCCATGATGTTCGGCCAGTCCGGCGCGCGCGAAATACAAAAAGACGAACATAATAAAATCTCTTTTGCCGACGTGGCCGGTGTTAAAGAAGCTAAAGAAGAACTGACTGAAATCGTCGAATTCCTGAAGCATCCGCAAAAATTCACAGAGCTGGGCGCAAAAATTCCAAAAGGCGTTTTGCTGATGGGCGCGCCAGGAACCGGCAAAACTCTGCTGGCGCGAGCCGTTGCCGGCGAAGCTGATGTGCCGTTTTTTCACATCAGCGGTTCTGAGTTCGTAGAAATGTTTGTCGGCGTCGGAGCCTCGCGCGTGCGCGACCTGTTTGCCAAAGCGAAAAAATCAGCGCCTTGTATCGTATTCATAGATGAAATCGACGCGGTCGGACGCCAGCGCGGCTCCGGACTCGGCGGTTCGCACGACGAACGCGAACAAACCCTCAACCAGATTCTGGTTGAGATGGACGGCTTTGAACCCAACCTCGGAATTATCGTGATTGCCGCCACCAACCGCCCCGACGTCCTTGATCCGGCGCTACTCCGTCCCGGCAGATTCGACCGCCGCGTGGTTTTGGACGCGCCAGACATCGGCGATAGGGAGGCGATTTTGGCCATCCATGCAAAAAACAAGCCGCTGGCCAAAAAAGTTTTACTGCGCCGTTTAGCTGAACGCACATCCGGTTTCAGCGGCGCGGATTTGGCGAATTTGCTTAACGAAGCGGCTATCATTGCCGCGCGCAACAACAGAAAAGAAATTACCGAAGAAGACCTTTTCAATTCGATTGAAAAAGTTATGCTCGGACCTGAACGCCGCAGCTTTCTCCTGAATGAAAAGGAACGGCGCATTACCGCGATCCACGAAGTCGGACACGCAGTCGTCGCGCACCTATTGCCCAATTCCGATCCGGTTCAAAAAATTTCCATTATCTCGCGCGGCCGCGCAGCCGGTTATACGATCCACATGCCGATAGAAGACAGAAAAATGCGCTCGCGCGAAGAATACCTCGAAGATATAGCCATGGCGCTTGGCGGATATGCGGCTGAAAAAACATTCTTCGGCGATATTACCACAGGCGCTTCGAACGATATGCAAAACGCCACGCGCTTGGCTCGCAATATGGTGACGCAGTGGGGAATGTCGGATAAATTGGGGCCGCGCATCTACGGTGAACGGGAAGATATGATTTTCCTCGGCCGCGAAATCCATGAAAACCGCGACTACTCCGAAAATGTAGCGGTAAAAATCGATGAAGAGATTGACCGCATTATGCGCGAAGGTTTGGATACGGCCTTGAAGATTATCGATTCCAACAAGGCAGCGATTGAAAAAGTTTCGGAAGCACTGATCGAGCGGGAAACCCTGGAACGCAAAGACTTTTACGATATTGTCGGCATCACGCCGGCGAATCCGAAGAATGTTTTAGGGCTGGTTTCACCTATTCGGGCATAGGCCATTGATTTTGGGTTCAAGATTTAAGACTCAATAATGAGGGTCTTGATTTAAAATTCACAATCCTCCTCCATCTATTTCCGCTGTGCTATACTTTTGGCATATGATTCGCACATCTCATCAAGGGCCTGTTTATCGTGAAGTTCTCGCCTCCGCCATTAACGCGGCATGGCATGAAAGACGGTACTGGATCCTTTCATTACTGGCCGGCATCTTGGTAACAGCCGGCACTTACGATGTTCTGTGGAATGCCATCACGAACATCACATTGCAAGGCCGCAGTTTCACACTAAGCACCGGCGCACTGGTGGTTGAATCAGTGGTAAGAAACAGCGAGGCCGGTTTCAGCCGCTTGCTGACAGTAATCGGCGGCGTGGAAGTCCTGCTGTTTCTTACTCTCTTAACGCTCTTCATCGCCTGCCTCTCCTGCATAGCGCAAGGAGCGTTGGTCTACGCCTTGGGCGCGCACAAAAGAGGCGCGGCTCCGAAACTCAAAGACGCATTCCATGTCGGCGCCGGCGCACTCTGGCCGGTTATTATTTTAAATATAATGGCGTTATCGCTGATTTGGATTCTGCGATTCTTGGCGTCCCTGCCTCTTTTTCTGGCGATAAAAACAACCACCGCAGCCACCTATGCAACCTTTATCTTCTCTTTCGTGGTTTTCGTGCCGCTGATTTTCATTGTTGCAATCCTGCAAATCTTCGCCCTGAACTCGATGATTTTGCAGGGATCGACGCTCAGCAAAGCAATTGAACGCTCTTACCAAATTTTGAAAAAGCACTGGCTGATCGTCGTTGAAACGGCTGTTCTTCAAGTCCTCCTATCCATTGGCGTGTGGCTTTTCTTCATCGTCGCAATCGCCTTTGCATTGATCCCATTATTTGTGATTGTGATGGCCTCTGCGGCCCTGCAATCAATAACACTATTCACCCTCGGCTTGATCGTCGCCTCTGTCATTTTCATCAGTGGCGCCGTTTGCGCCGCCGCATTCACCATCCAATTGCAATATGCCACTTGGACCTATATGTACCGCCGCTTGGGCGAAGGCGGAGTGATTCCGAAAATCCATCGCGTTGTCAGAAATCTGACCGGTTTTTTCGGCGTTCCACAAGCTTAAAAACTTACCGGACATGAGCTGTCCCATCCCTTATCTTTATGGCAGCGCAGCAAAAAAAAGCCGATTCCATCGAGGATTTGTTTAAAAAATCCAAAACCGCGCAAACTACGCAAACCGTTACCGGCAAGGGCTTTGTTAAAGGCGTGCAAAAAAAAGCAGCTGCCGCAACTCTACTGCAACGCAAACGCTTGGAAGACTTGACAGAGGCTGAGAGGCTGGAGCTGAAAATGGGCGAGATCGAACTGAAAGAAAAGGAAAAACTCGCCACTGAAAAAGCAGCCGAACTCGGCCTTCCCTACATTAATTTGCAAAATTTTCCAATTTCTCCCGAAGCCATCGGCCTGATTGAGCGGGCTGAAGCCGAAAAACTCAAATGCATCGCGTTTCTTAAAACCGACGAAGAAATAAGATTGGCGACAACTAATTTTACCAAGGCCATCAAAGATCTAGCCGACCGTCTGGCCAAAGACAAAATAGCTAATGTCCAAATCTATTTTGTTTCAGAGCGTAGTCTTGAAAGCGCTTTAAAAATCTACGATGCCCTACCCGAAATCAAAGAGGTTATTTTCGGACTCAAAATCGAAGAAGACGCTTTGGTGCGGTTTGAAAAAGAAATTTCCAGCTTCCGAGATCTGCAGGAAAAAATCGCCAAAGTTTCAACCTCTGACTTGATCACACTGATGTTAGGCGCGGCCTTAAAAAGCGGCGCTTCGGACATCCACATCGAAGCTGAGGAGCAGGCTATAAAACTGCGTTTCCGCATAGATGGAATTTTACAGGATGCCGCAGAGCTTCCACGCGGATCTTGGAAACACGTCATCAGCCGCTTGAAACTTCTGGCTGGCGCGAAAATAAACGTTGAAGGCGTGCCGCAAGACGGGCGCATCACTCTTTATCTGACCAATGAAAAAATAGAAGTCCGCGTATCTTTTTTGCCAACGGCTTACGGCGAATCAGTGGTCATGCGTATTTTGCGCCCCAAGGCCATTGCGCTTGAATTTGAAAATCTCGGCATCCGCGGAAAAGCCTATGAACAGCTAAAGCGTGAAATCGCACGCCCAAACGGGATGATCGTTACGACCGGGCCGACCGGTTCTGGCAAAACCACGACACTGTATGCGGTCTTGAAAAAACTCAACACTGCAGAGGTAAAAATAATCACGCTGGAAGATCCGATTGAATACAAGCTTGTCGGCATCAACCAAAGCCAGGTCGATTACGAAAAGAAATACGACTTTGCCAAGGGCCTGCGCTCGATTTTGCGACAAGATCCGGATATCGTGATGGTCGGTGAAATACGGGATTTGGAAACCGCGGAAATCGCAATACAAGCCGCTTTGACCGGACACCTTGTGGTAAGTACCATCCACACAAATTCAGCTGCCGGCGCCATCCCCCGCTTTTTATCAATGGGTGTAAAGCCGTTTTTATTAGCGCCTTCAATTAATGCGATTATCGGACAACGCCTGGTTCGCCGTTTATGCGAAACTTGCAAGCGCGAAGTTAAACTTTCCAAGGATATACTGGAGCAGGTCAAAAAAACTATGGGAGCGATTTCACAGCAATCGGAATACAAAGTTGATTTGAATAAATTAAAGTTCTGGGGACCGCCGGAAAAAACCAATGACTGCAAAGAATGCAACGGCTTTGGCTACAAAGGACGCGTCGGTATTTATGAAATAATGGCCATGACAAAAGAAATTGAAAACCTGATCTTAACGGGCAATGTCTCCGAATTCCAGATGTTTGATATTGCCACCAAACAAGGAATGATAACCATGGCCCAAGACGGTTTATTGAAAGCGCTGGACGGGATGACTTCGGTGGAGGAGGTTCTGCGCGTGGCGGAGACAGAGGCGGAGACTGGGGAGGAATAAGATTTGCCACGATTTGAAAAAATGGGCTCGAGTCCCATTTTTTTATTTTAAAAAAGAAAATTTTACATGGTATACGTATCTCACTTGATGATGACGGCTGTTACTCCTACCTGCTTTTTTACCCATTTAGAAATATTCTCCGGCCATTCGATTACAAGCGCCGTATGCCCGTCGCCTAGCTCCTCATCCAAATCCAATGCCAATAGTTCGTGTTCGTGTTCAATGCGATAAGCATCAAGATGAAGAAGCCGTTTAAGGTTGCCGCGCTTGGCGATTTTATATGATCGCATCAACGCAAATGTAGGGCTAACAACCGAACGGCGGTTGCCTAGCGCCGTAACAAGCGCTTTAACAAAGGTTGTTTTTCCGGCGCCAAGCTCGCCTGAAATCGCAACAATACTGCCGGGCTTTAGCTTCCCAGCGACATATTCCGCTAACTCGCCCCAATCATTTTCTGTCGAAACGCGAAAACGTTTGCAATCTTTGCCGTGTTTTAATGTAACATTTCTCATATACTTTCTTTAGCAAAGGACGCAGGACCTAGGACGTTTATTTTTTATAAATCCCATTCCGGCTGCGCATCTATCTTTCGCCAATCATGCCTCTCCCCTCTGCGAAAATGCCAGGCGCCAGCCGCGGCGATCATGGCGGCGTTGTCAGTATGCAATCCACGCGCCGCTTTTAGCAAACTCACGCCGCGCAACTCTTTTTTAACCGCTTGGCGCAGCCGCTCTTGCAAGTGATGGTTCGCGGACACGCCGCCGACAATGGCCAGTTGCTGCGGCCGATGTTTACGCGCGGCCGCAATCGTCTTTGCGACCAATACATCCACAATAGCCTCTTGGATGGATGCGCAAAGATCAACGCGCGTTTTTTTCTTTGCCCTCACAACTTGCGGCATTTTTTCCCATAAGCGCCTGACAGCGGACTTCAAACCGGAAAAACTAAAATCAAATGACGGATCATTTATCATCGGCCGCGGGATATCAAAAGCCCGAGGATTACCGTTCTCCGCAAGCTTGGCGATTTGCGGACCGGCCGGATAACTTAAACCGATCAGCTTACCGGTCTTATCAAACGCTTCGCCCGCCGCATCATCACGCGTTCTGCCGATAACTCTATAAGAGCAAAAATCCTTCATTAAGACCAGCTCGGTATGGCCGCCTGAAACGAGCAGAAATAAGATGGGAAATTTCCAATGCTTGCGATTTTCCGAAACCAGCCATGCCGATGCAAGATGTCCTTCCAGATGATTCACGCCTACAATCGGTTTTTCCAGCGCAAATGCCAATGTACGTGCGGCGTCAATTCCAACGCGCAAAGCCGTTGCCAACCCCGGCCCTTGTGCGACGGCAATGACGTCAAAGGGAAGGTGAGTAGTGAGTAGTGAGTAGTGAGTAGCCATAGCGCGATCGAGTAATTCGACGGTTTCTTTCACATGCAGCCTTGCCGCGACTTCCGGAACCACGCCGCCGTAAATTTCATGCACCGGAATCTGCGATGCGATTTCGTGATGCAAAATCTCAACGCTATTTTTGCTGATTTTCAAAATCGCTACAGATGTTTCATCGCAGCTGGTTTCTATGCCGAGAACGCGAAAAGAGCCGCGATTGACAATACTTTTTCTTTTTCTAGCAACCGTCATATACTAGAGCCTAACATACAATTTATGAACTTTGCCATCATCATAGCCTTTCTCCCCTTTGTCCTCGTAGGATTTTGGCTGCCTGTGATCGCTGTGCGCTTTTTTCTCAAAAGGGCTCCGCAATTGGGTTTAGAAAACCACGTGCTCGTAAAATTAATAAAAGCGAATCCCAAACGCACGATTTATATTTTTTGGATTATTTATCTGGCGGGTTTATTGCTCGCGCTTCCGGAGGCGATCACCGGCGGTTTTTTCAATCCGTAAAAAAATCACTTGAGCAGTTTGCCGACAACCATGCCGGCCAAAATCGCCAAGCCGCCAAATAACAGCATCCGCGAACCATTTTTTAAGACATTGGCATGAAAACGCTTCGCGCTCCCCGCTCCCAAAACAAACAGCGCGACTAGTGATGCGACGATCGAAAGCGGCATGGCTTTTGACGTTGGAAAAAAAATGTATGGAAATAATGGGATAAAGCCGGCAAAAAAATATGAAAAGAACATTATCACGCCGCCGACAACCGGCAGTTTCATTGAAGCGCCGCGTTTATATATAAACTCTTCGGCTGAAGATTCGGACAGTGCGCTGCCAACTCCCATGGATAATGCTTCGACCACGATCAGCACCATGCCAGCCAAAAAAATCGTCGCCCTGTCCAAGTCTGCAATTGCGATTCCGGATACCATCCCCACGGTCGAGACCAAACTATCTTCAACGCCAAAAGTAAAATTACGGATATACGAGGCGTCTTTTATTTTTGACTGTTTGCTCATGTTGGTAGTATATCAAAAAATAACGATTGCATGCGATTCTTCTTGACTAAAATGTTATTTTTCCGTATCCTCCGCTGCATAAATGCAACCTTGGCCCGTTCGTCTAATGGTTAGGACAGCGGC
>JAHJFW010000088.1 GCA_018824765.1 Patescibacteria group bacterium | reverse complement strand
TTTGCCGATTTTTTTCAGTAATTTCAGGTTCGTGTACGCATCAAAATCATGCATGGTCAGCCGCGGCGAGGGAGAAAACGATTCAAGATCCGTGAAAACCCTCGGTTCCTTTATGTTAATTACAGTGTCGATGATGGTAGTATTTTCTTCCGTTTCCCATTCTTCATTCGGATCAACCGTCTTGAATTCAATTTCAGTCATCGCGTCTCTTAGGCGCGGAAGCAATTTGAGCGGCAGGGAATCTTGCACGAGATCAGGGTTGCCGAAAACGAATACGATCATACGATCTGGTTTGCGAGCGCGATATGGCGCAACGTGTATTTTTTCAAGGCGCGTGCTTTTTCCGGCGAAATGACTTCGCATGGCACGCCCCAATGCATCGTGATTATTTCGCCGATTTTTATTTGCTCGATGTCCGTGGGCGAAGAAATATCCCGATTTATGCGTTTTATTACCGGCTTTCCTAGCGCCAATTTACCATTCTCGATTTCAAGCGGTTCGGTTTCGACCGTAAGGAACGGCCCGTCCACTTTCATTACTTTTCCCGAACTTATGCGGCACGAATCCATGCTTTCCAGCGTATGCGCGATATCAGCGTCCCCGGTCCGTCTCCAGATACTGAAGACATGGAAAGAATGGTGCGGAAGCGCGCCTTTTCCCAGCGTATCCGCGACCAAGTCAAACGAACGGTTTCCTATTTTCTTTTTAACACCAAGGGCGTCTACGAGATGCCGATAGATTTTTTTCTTTTCAACGTTTTCAAGCAACTTGTTTCCTATCCAATAGGCCTCGACCACTCTTGGATCGAACGGATCGCGGATGTTATTTGATGAAGCGATAAGCTCCAAATACGGATAGAGGGTGCGGAAAGCCTTAAGAAGCATTTGCAATCCGACATCAGTCGCGTTGTTTTGGATATAAGCAAAAATTTCCCGATTCGCGTCAGGTCCGCAATAATGAAGGCGGTTTGGGCCGAAGGCGTATCGGCTGCAAAGTAGCGAGCCGTCCATTTCAGACTGGAAGATGATTCGTTTTTTTAACAAGTCTTGAGTAGAGATACGCAAATTGTTTTGTTATAAGCAGCGCGCCTAAAAGCATTACCAGAAAAGGGATGATTATTTGCATAGGGAAGGCATGTTTGGCGATTATCCCATCAAGAATCGCTGTAATCGGGGCGGCTAAGACGAGAACGGAGCTTACTTCTGTGGCAGGGGCTTTTTGGAGCGCCGAGTACCAACTGGTCACGTATCCGAAAAGCACAAGACCCACGACAAGCGCCCAAATCCCTTGGGAAAGCGAAGAAGGAATGATGGTCGATATTTGGCCGGAGAAAACAAGCCACGAGATCAAAAACAGGGAGCCGAAAAACATCCGCGCCCATGCGACCGTTGACGCAGATACCTCGGCAAGAATTTTTTTTGCGATGATGCTTTCTGCAGCCCAGAACAATGTCGCGCCAAGCACCATTGCAGAACCCGCGCCAAAAGACCATTGGGCAGGAGCTCCGAAAAGATAAACTCCTATAAGAAGTATGCCGAGCGCGATGAACTGCATTGGCTTGAGCTTTTCTTTCAAAAAAGGAACTGCCAGAATAGCCACCCAGATGAAAAGGGTTTTATGGATAAATGCGGCTTCTGCTGCAGAGACCATGGTGAGAGACTTGAAGAAGAGAAGGAAAGGCACTGATCCGCCGATGAAGCCGATCAGTAGTAGTTTGAACCACTGCTTTTTCGAAAGCCGGCGCAATTCCGCCTGTTTTTTGAAAAACAAAATAAGGGCCGTAAGGAAGATGGCTGCGACCACATTTTTTGCCGTTGTGTAGGCGGAAGAATTAGCCCAGAGGACGACCCCGAATTTGTTTATGAATACGGCAAAACCGCTGATAATTGCGGTTATGAATGCGAGTTTTAAACCACTCATTCGGCTGAATTTCGGCATCATATTTTAAATAAAAAAAGATTCAATTAAAAGCCATTTAATCACATAAAACGGATCAATACAATCAAGAATAATAAAATCCAGATGTTCAGTTTGGCGCTTTTTCAATTAACAACAGGCGATGACCAATTAATTTATTGCTTTGTCATCATTACTGCCT
>JAHJFW010000087.1 GCA_018824765.1 Patescibacteria group bacterium | reverse complement strand
ATGGTGGACCCTATCGGATTCGAACCGATGACCTCCGCGTTGCAAACGCGGCGCTCTACCAGCTAAGCTAAGGGCCCGCAACTCTGCGCTTTTTACAGCGCAGAGCGATTCTAAAGGAAAAAATGCGCGCAGTCAACGGTGGCGCTTGTTAATTTGCGAGTTCTGGGACGTCGTCCGCTTGCATGGACTGGAGGTCGGCTTTAAGCGCGTCCAGATCCTGCTGCGTTAAACCGGTTTCATTTTTTCCAGCAACTTCTCCTTCTGCCGCGTCAGTGGAAGTCGCTTCGGCTGTTTCTTCCATTACCCCGTCGGCACTCGGCGCCGCTGTTTCTACGGCAGCTTTTTCATCCGTGGTTTTTGGAGTGGAGCTTTTCGCGCAACCGGCTCCTAGGAGCGCGAGCAATGATATTGCAACTCCTCCGAAAAAAATAGTTCGCTTCATATTATTGGCTCGTGATTAGGCTAAACACATGATTTAATTGCACCTGCGCATTGATGAGATTGGTTTTCGCCTGGCGCAGATAAGCATTGGCTTCCGCGAATTTTCGGAGAGGCGTTCCCGGCAGACGCACTTTTTCATAAGCTGTTTTTGCGAGCGCTATTTTTTTGTTCGCGGCCGCCAACTCGTTTTTAACCACATCGAGTTTAGCGAGCGCTTCGGTATTGTCAGACATGTCGGCGGCTGCCGTGCGCAATTTCGTTTCGTAATCCGAAACCTTGCTTGCGAGCTGTTCGCCGATATATACCCACATGGCGCCTGAATTGCGCGCAACATCTGTCAAAAGGCTTGTATGACCGCCCACGATTTTCAGGAACACTACGGCCACTTGCAAACGGTTTTCAATGCCGGCAACATCCGTGCGGAATCCGTCGATTTTCGCCAGGTTCGCATCAACATCATTATCTACGTTGCTTTTTAGGTCAGCCGGCACGCGCGGATTTTCATCCGCCTCCAGCCGTTTCCATTTTAACCAAGCTTCCGCTTCATCCAGCGCATCGTTTAGCACGGTTTTGGCCGTGTCGATCACGCGCTGATCGTTTTCCGGCGTTTTATCTTTTTTATAATCCAATTGTGCTTGCCGATATTCGGCATCAGCATCCAAACGCACTTGTTTTGCATCCAGCCATACCTGCCGCAACTCGCTTGGTGTTGCCGCGAGCGCGGGCAGGGTATTGGCCGAAAGTGAAGCCACAAGCGTCAAAACGGCAATGATTTTCTTCATATTCTTAAAGAATAAGTGATTAAGTGAACGGAGTCATTATTACGCAATATGCCGCGCGAATCAATATGATGACCAAAAGTGGGGATAAGTGCCGCCATTTTTTTTGAAAGTTGTCTTTAGTTTGTTTTAACGTTCGGATTTTTCTTTAGATTTAGCCAAGAAACTATCCACAGTCAGCATATTGACATGGACGCCAAAATTTTGTAGCGGTATATATATGGGCAGGAAATTCGGTTCGGAACTCGTGTGGGCCATTTTGAACGCCATCGCAGACGGTGTCGAGACTTTTGAAAATGCAGTGTATCGGCCGTCGGCATTGTTGCGGTATGGGCTTCAGGATCTTAAGATTCTTGATGCTGAGCGCGAACGCAGCGATATGAATAGAGCGCTCCGGACACTGAAACGTCAGAAACTCGTTGTTGAAAGGCGGAATGGAGAGAGGCGTGCTTTTGCTCTGACTGAATTGGGGCAGGAGCGGCTCATGGAACGAAAGCTTCCTCCAAAGTTGCAATCAGGATTTCAGACAATTGTTGTTTTTGATATTCCAGAGCGTTATAAGGAAGCAAGAGTTAAATTACGGAAATACTTACGATCGTTACAATTTATGCAACTTCAAAAGAGCGTGTGGATATCGGACTTGGATTGGGGAGAAGGGCTGGTAGAGCGTTTTAAAGAAGCTCATATTGAGGAGTGGATCTCGATCTATCAGGGCCAAAAGAGATTTTAAGCAAGGTAACTCTATTGATCCGATCGGATCAATAGAGTTACCTATCGCGATTGGTTGAGAATACTGTCTGTACTAAGTTGGTATTCGTGTCCGTTGCTTTCGTCAAAGTCAAGGTTTGCATGGAGCGTGCCATGGCTCCGTGAGGATCAGCGTCTCTTTTTCATCGTATTCACTTCGCCGGATTCAGCGGTTTTTTACCGGATAAGACCGCGATGATGTTTTTGGCCGCTGTCATGCTCATTGCCTCGCGCGCTTCTATGGTGGCGCTGGCAATATGAGGGGTCAGAACTACATTTGGAAAAGCTTTAAGCTCCAGATTATCCCTGATGTCGCAATCAATGGCCGGTTCACATTCAAACACGTCCAATCCCGCGCCCGCGATTTTTTTCGCTTCCAGCGCGCGGAGGAGCGCTTTCTCAT
>JAHJFW010000086.1 GCA_018824765.1 Patescibacteria group bacterium | reverse complement strand
TGAAATATCAGGCTCGTGATTGTTTTTCTTACTTAAAATCCCGGAAAAGACTTAATTTAAGCCAAGAAAAGTTATCATTTTGGCGTTTTTTTGTCAATCAAGCAACCGTAATCCGAAAATTGAATGGCCATGGCGCGCAGGATTCGCCTTATCGTGGCTATAAGAAAAATACTAACGACCGCAATGAATAAAATAGGGCTTGCACTATTACAAGCCACCCTTCTTAAGCTTGTAAGTGGATAAAAATAGCTTTTGCATTACGTGAACCTAAAAAATAGACAAATAAACATCGTATTCGTGCCCAAAGATTGCCATTTGTATAGTTTATTCTATTTTAAAAAAAGTAATAAAATACAAATCTATCCACTTTTTATCCACAGGTTTGACTTATATACGACGTGCTGTTGATATCTATGAGTTAAAATATTCATCGTTCTTCATTTTTATATCTATGGACTTTGCCGAAACTTGGCAGGCCGCTCTGGGAGAGCTTGAACTAACTCTCTCAAAAGCCAATTTTACAACGTGGTTTAAAAACACCTACATCTCCTCAATGGACAATGAGCGTGCTGTAATCTGCGTGCCCAACACCTTTACCAAGGCTTGGTTGGAAAAAAAATACCATGATTCCATATTAAAGGCCTTGAGGAGCGTCGGTTCAAACGGTATTAGGGAGGTTTGCTATAAGGTTGAGGTAAAAAATACTTCGCCAATCCCAGGTTTTGATCATGATGTCACAGCAAATAAGCAACCGGAAGCCTTTTCCATGGAGGTTAGTGCTGATATTAACGCCACTACTGAGCCAAAAACAGATTCCTGTCTCAATCCGCGTTACACTTTTAATAATTTCGTCGTCGGAAAAACCAACGAATTGGCTCACGCGGCAGCCATGGCAGTAGCAACAAAACCCGGGGCCACTTACAATCCTCTGTTTGTTTACGGGGGTTCTGGTTTGGGAAAAACCCACCTACTCCATGCCATTGGCAGCCATTTGAAGTCTGTGGCGCCAGAGCAAAAAGTGATTTACGTAACCTGTGAAACATTTACAAATGAGTTTATACAGGCGGTCAGGGGCGGACGAATTAAAGATTTTAAAGATACTTACCGTAACGCCGATCTTCTTTTGGTGGACGACATCCAGTTTATAACAGGAAAAGAGGGGACACAGGAGGAGTTTTTTCATACCTTTAATGCGCTACACCAAACAAATAAGCAGATAGTCATCACTTCGGATCGCTCTCCTAAGGATATCCAAGCATTGGAAAGCCGGCTGTTGTCCCGTTTTGAATGGGGGATGATCGCTGATATTTCCTGCCCCGATTTTGAAACTCGCGTGGCAATTCTGGATTCCAAATTAAAAGCGAAAAACACACCCCTAGCCAGCGAGATAATGAATTACATTGCCGGCACCATCCAATCTAATGTCAGGGAACTGGAGGGTGCTTTGAATAAAATCCTTGCGTACCATCAATTTAAAAACACCCCGCCAACACTGGAGTCGGTCCAATGCCTATTGCAGAGCTACTTGCCTTCCATTCCAAAAAGAACAATCTCGCCAAAACGCCTATTGGAAATAGTAACCCACTATTTTGACATCAGCCACGAAGATCTTTTAGGGAAATGCCGCGAACAGCGCTTGGCTTTCCCGCGGCAAGTTGCGATGTATCTTTTAAGGCACGAGGCTAAATGTTCTTACCCGCATATAGGCAATCATCTCGGTGGTCGCGATCACACAACCGCCATGCACGCCTGTTCAAAAATCGCAGAATTAATTAAAACCGACGAACAACTCAAGCGAGACCTTTCCTTAATCCGTGAAAAATTGTACTCGGGCGCTTCTGGATAACCTGCAGACAAGTTGATGTTGATTTGTGATTTAACTGTGCTGCCTTTTATCTCTAGTAATTTTTCATCCACAAGCGACATCGCTTTAACCACAAATCAAGCACCCCTCCATGTGGAATAAATTATCAAATAAGCCCCGTTAAAATTCAACTAACCCCATCTTTCCACACTACACACACCCCTTATTACTACTACTATTTATAAAAATTAATTTAACTAGTAAAGAACAGAGAGTATGCGATTCGCCTGCACACAAGAAAATCTTTTACAGGGATTAAATACAGTAGGTCATATAACAGGAAAAAATATTAACCTTCCTGTTTTAGGAAATGTATTGTTAAAAACAGAGAACGGGGGATTGAAACTATCAACAACAAACCTTGAGATCGCGATTAACTGTTTGGTTAGAGGAAAGAATGAGGCCGAAGGAGAATATAGCGTGCCCGCAAAACTATTAACCGATTATATTTCACTTCTGCCGGCCGGTAAGGTTGAATTGGAATTAACTGAAGATGGACTGGAGATCCGCTCCAACGACAAAGAAACTATTTTAAAAGGTTTGCCGGCCTCGGAATTTCCACTGCTTCCAAAACTCACTAAAGACGAAGGTTATTTAATGCAGGCCGCAGATGTTAAACGCGCTTTGGGCCAGGTCACTTTTGCCGCATCAGTTTCAGAATCAAGGCCCGAGCTCTCTGGTGTAGCTTGTTTTTTTCAAATAGTGGAAAACCATCCTGAGCTCACGGTTGTAGCTACGGATTCATACCGCCTAGCCGAGCGAAGGTTGAAATTAACCAAAGGCCAGCCCAGGGAGAGTGTGGCTATTGTGCCGGCGCGCTCAATGCTTGAGATTGCAAGGATAATTTCCGGTTACAAAGATGAGATCAGCGGCACAAGCGACGTGGGTTGGAGTTTTACTGACAATCAATTAGTTGTGAGTTTTGGCAATGTTGAGTTGGTGACGCGCCTTATAGAAGGCTCTTTCCCGCCATACAAAGAAATTATTCCAAGTGCGTTTAAAACTGAAGCTCTTATTTCACGTTCTGAGGTTCAAAAAGCGGTTAGGGCTGCAAGTTTGTTTTCAAGACAAGGGTTGTTTGATGTCGCTTTTGATTTTCGTCCTGAAGAGGGGAGTTGCATAATAAGCTCTGCTGATCAAGGCACTGGAAAGACAAAAACAGTTATTAAATGCAAGATTGAAGGGGTTGCAAATAAGATTACATTGAACTTCCGTTACGTTACAGACGGCTTGGCGGCAATTCAATCGGAAAATATAAAGCTGACCATGATTGATGAAAATAATCCGGTATTGATATTACCGGAAGGGCAAACCGAAAATTACCGTTATTTGGTAATGCCTATCAGGCAATAAAAATGGGAAATGACGAATGACGAAATCCGCCCGCCTGCCGGTAGGCAGGGCAGGCAGGAATGACGAATGAAAGTGGGATCGTGGGTTGGAAAAAACCTAATACCGAATACCCCTGATGTTCCAGCAGCTGTTTATTCAACTCTAAGGCCCACGCGAGCGCCTTGGTAATTTTGTTTGTCGTGCGTAACAAGAACCGGGTAAATATAGTAGAAGCCCGAGTTAAAGGCGGAATTAAAGGTGATTGTAAAAAGAGTCTTTTGGGGCGCGATCTCGCTGGCCAGCAATACGGTGGTGTTATTTTGTGGATTTTCCAGAAAAAGATCCAACTTGTCCACGTTGTCGAAATTCGTTAGAGACACGGTTACTGTTAGCGGAAAAGACGTGCTGTCAAGTTGTTGGTTGTTTTCGGGGTAAACTATAGCGGCTGAAATCGGAGCCGGTTCAGCTGTCAGGTTAACCATTATTTTTGCTTCCCCCCGATTTCCGACATCATCAAAGGCGGCCACAGTTAGTTCGCGGTAGCCGACTTGGATTGAGTTTGGAATCCGCGCGGAAAAAGATTGCACGCCGTTGATTGAGGCGCCGATTGTTTCACCCTCCATAATAGCCTCGGTTCTGGTAATTCTGCGCATTGCCTGCACGCTTACAGAAATAACCACGCTTCTATTGTCGAGAGTTTGATTTTCCGTCGGCGACAAAATCGTAACCTGCGGCCGGTTTTCTTGGGTATGGACATCGTCCGTTTCCAGTGGTGCGGTTGAAGTGGTGTTCCAACTTTCTTTCTCCACCCATTGGGCAACCCCCGCTTCCCAATTTTCAAATTGCAGATCTTGGCTTGGCTCTGATGGCGGCGGGCCCTGCGGATCGTTTTTATCTATATACCAGAGCTCACTATGCGCTTCATGCACAATTTTTTCTTCAATAAAATCAGGCGGGGTAAATTCGGTTGCCAGCTTGCCGGAGATTTTGTCGATCTTTATTGTTTGTTCAAATGCTTTGCCTTGTAGAATCGGCTTGGTGGATTGGTTTGGTTGCGGGGCTGAAAAGCTGACGACGGGCATTTCTGCTGTCGCGCGCTTCATGAAAGCCTGCCAAATCGGGGCGGCAATAACAGAGCCGTCAGCGCCGCGGCGCATCTCGCTATTGTCATTATTTCCCACCCAGACGCCTGCGGCCAGTTGTGGCGTGTAGCCCATGGTCCAAGCATCATGGTAATTATTTGTGGTTCCTGTTTTAGCTGCAACAGGCCGATCCGGCAGCGTTAAGTAATTTTGGCCGCCAAAAACATAGGTGCGGGCCTCATTATCACTCAAGACATCGGATATTTTTAAAGTCGCCTCGCGATCCACAACCTGCTTTTGCTTTTCCTCTTTCCACTCCTCCAATATGGCGCCGTTGGCATCCTCGACTTTTAGCAAAGAGACGGGTTTAACCAGCTTGCCTTCGTTGGCAAAAGTCGCATATGCGGCCGTATGCTCCAAAAGCTTAACCTCGCCTCCGCCAAGCACCAGTGATAAGCCAAAACGGCTGCGATCGCCAAAAGTGGTATATCCCAACTGCTCGGCAAAATCCAAAACATGCCCGACCCCGACGAGATACAACATTTTTACCGCCGGAATATTTAAGGAACCCTGCAGCGCCGTGCGCGCTGAAACAGGCCCGCGCTCCTCAAGGTCGTAATTTTTTGGTTCGTAATTCTTCAAGTCAGTTTTAAATACCGTGTTTACGTCCCACAGTGTCATTTCAGGAGTGTAGCCCTTTAAAAAAGCGGCTGTATAAACAATCGGCTTGAAAGAGGATCCCGGCTGTCTCGGTCGAATCGTAACATTTACCTGCCCGTCATTTTCCTGGTCAAAGAAATCCTTGGAGCCGACCATGCTTAGTACATGGCCATTTTTCGGGTTAATGGCAACCAAGGCGCTATTGGAAAAGTTGTATTTTTCTCCGCGGTCTTCCACGCCTGCAGTCACCGCCTCTTCCGCCATTTGTTGCTTTTTCCAATCCAGGCTAGTTACTACTCGCAAGCCCCCTTCTTCAACCGTGCGTTGGCCGTATTTTTCAACCAATTGGGAACGCACATAAGTAACAAAATGAGGCGCTTTAATGTCGCCGATTTGTTTGGGCTGAAGTTTTTTCAAAGTATCCATTTGTTTGGCGGCTTCAGCCTCATCTTTGGAAATATAGCCCTGTTCAGCCATTAAATTTAGGACGGTCTTTTGCCTTTGGACCAAGGCGTCACGATTATCCCCGCGCGAACCCGTGCCATAAGGAGAGTAATAATCAGGTGCTTGCGGCAGGGCCGCCAGCAGTGCTGCTTCATCCAGCGTTAAGTCCTTGGCCCGCTTCCCGAAATAACTTTGCGCCGCTGATTCGACCCCGTATAAAGTGGAGCCATAAGGTATTTCATTAAAATACATCTGCAAAATCTGATCCTTGTTGTATACACGCTCAATCTGTAAAGCCAAGATCATTTCCTTAAGCTTGCGGTCAAAACTTTTTTCATTGGTTAAAACCGCATTTTTTATGAATTGCTGTGTCAGGGTTGAGGCGCCTTGCGCTTTTTTCCCTTGCAACACATCAACCAAGATAGCTTTAAAGATGCGCTTAAGATTAAGCCCTTTGTGCGAATAGAATGTTTTATCTTCAACGGCAACGGTCGCCCAAATCATGATATCCGGCACATCCTCGAGCTTGATCAAGGTGCGCTTTTCATCGCCGTGGATTTCATAAAGTAGAACTTCTCCGGTGCGGTCGTAGATTTTTGTTGACTGCGGAATGTTTCTTCTCAAGAGCGTGTCCGGATCGGGCAATCCGCGGCTGTACCAGGCAAATAAGATCGTGATAGCCAATGATCCGATCAAAAGTATTCCCAGGCCTGTTATGGCACTCCAAAAAAACAGGTTCTGGTGTCGATTTTTTGTCAATTTCCTGCCCGACTTGTTCCGTTTTGGAGGAGATGTCAGGTCATTAACAACGAGGCGTTTGATAGGCATTTAAGTCGTTTATATTTTTGCTTATTTTAGCTAAAATTCAGGGTTTATATCTTGACAAAAATGGTAAAATATGGTATATTCTCGCGTCAGGTTTCAAACAGTCCACCCACTTAGAGTGGGCTTTTTGATACCGGAGATTATTATGCAAATACTTAAACCCACAATCCATATTACACCAGGAACGCGCAAATTGATTGTTGCCTTGACTCTGGTTGTAACATTGTCTTCAATCCGCGTCCAGGCAGCTTCTGCCGCCGATGTGTTGCCGGAGCCGCCTGTTTGGTTAACGCCAAACGGCGAGATTTATGACAGCCCTGAAATGCGTTCGTTTGAGGTGCCGTTGCGTGCGCCCGCATCTTTGAAGAGCGCGGAAGACAAGCCTGTCAAAAAATGGAATACGATTAACGCGCCTGATTTAACCACGCCTGTTGATTATTCTGATGAGGCCGCGATAAGGACTCTTGTTGTACCGACTACAGCATATACCTCTGATCCCAATGAAACTGATTCCACCCCCTTTACCACTGCTAATGGTACGCAGGTGCGTGATGGGATTGTGGCGGCCAACTTCCTTAAGTTTGGAACGCGAATCCGTATTCCTGATTATTTCGGCAACAAGGTTTTCGTGGTCGCCGACCGCATGAACCAACGCTATAATCAGCGCGTCGACATCTGGATGCTTACCAAGACAGAGGCGCGTAACTGGGGCGTAAGAAAGGTAAAGATTGAAATTCTTCCTTAACTATTGTGAAGGAACAAGCTCCGCCGAAAACCGGCGGAGTTTTGTTTTACTGACCTTCGCATAAATAGACTCGCTTTCGTCATTCCTGCGAAGGCAGGAATCCATCCGTCTTTCTGATGGATCCCAGCCTGCGCTGGGATGACGGGAATGTTCACTTGATTTGCGAAGGTCAATAGCTGGCTATTTTGCTTTGCCGATTGTCAAGCAGCACAAAGCCGCAAACCATTAATTCATAAATTGTTTGGTTGGCTTTTTCCGACATATGGAGCTCACATTATGAAACAGGACTTTAGGGCGCTCGGTTTGAATGAGATGCGCCTTGCTGGAGCCAAAAAATATGTGAGCTGTATTCGACATACAGTGAACATATTTTTTGGCGAAGCGAGGCGCAGGTCGTCAAATCCGTGCGTCTTAGGAGTCCTGTTTCATAATGTGCGCTCCATAGTACCTTTAGTATAGTAGAGAAGGATGGAAGAGGTAAAATAGTCCGTAAAGTCTATAAAGTCCGTAAAGTCCATAAAGTGCTCAGTACATAGTGCCAGTTAGATTCCCATAACAACTCTATTCAAAAACAAAAGCGCAGCCTTGCCGCGCATTTGTTTTTGGAGGCGTGGGCGGGAATCGAACCCGCGAATAGGGGTTTTGCAGACCCCCGCCTTACCACTTGGCTACCACGCCTTGTAAATTTATAGAACCCGCGAATAGGGGTTTTGCAGACCCCCGCCTTACCGCTCAAAGGAGAGAGACAACGAAAGTTTCACTTTTGATTGCGAACGAGTGCAGTGCGGTATCCCGAGCGCAGCGAGAGGATACCACTTGGCTACCGCGCCGCGAATTGTTGTGCCATGCGATATTATCAAGATTTTTCGGGTTCTGTCGAGTGCTACGGAGCAGGAAGCTTTCATTGCTGCACGCTTTGCGTTATTCTTGCGGCATGCTGATTTTTGCCCATCGCGGCATACATGATAGGCGTACGGCTGAGAATACGCTGGATGCATTCGAAAAAGCCGTGGAATTGGCTTGCGATGGAATTGAATTCGATCTTCGC
>JAHJFW010000085.1 GCA_018824765.1 Patescibacteria group bacterium | reverse complement strand
TTGCCGACTTCATCGCGAATTTTATTGATCAGTTCGATGACGGGTTCAAGCTGTTTGTGCGCCCAGCTCACAGCTTCTGTGACATCGGCTTCGGAAACCTGATTGGCACCAGCTTCAACCATTATGGTCTTATTATTCGCTCCGGCAACGACCAAATCCAAATCACCGGTGAAAATTTGTTTGTAAGTCGGGTTCAGCACGAGTTCGCCGTTGACTCGGCCGATCCTCGCGGCCGCAATCGGACCGTCCCAAGGGATATTTGAAATGGTAAGAGCGCAGGCGGCGCCGATTAGTCCCGGAATGTCAGCGTCATTTTCCTGGTCGTGTGAAAAAACCGTGGCAACGACAGCTATCTCATTTCTCATGTCCCCGTTAAACAGCGGGCGGATGGCGCGGTCTATCAACCGTCCAGACAAAATGGCTTCGTCAGTCGGCCGCCCCTCCCGTTTGATAAAGCGCGAACCCTTGATGCGGCCGGCCGCGTACATACGTTCTTCAAAATCCACCATCAAAGGGAAAAAATTCAAACCTTCGCGCACGTCACCCATGGTTGCAGTACACAAAGCAACCGTATCTCCATAACGCACGAGACATGAACCGTTGGCTTGCTGCGCCAAATTGCCAACGCTGATGGTCAATGTCCTGCCGCCCCACTCGATCGAATAATCTTTTTGCTGTTGCATATAAGTAAAGTCAGCCTTATTTAAAAGAAGGCTGTTTTTTCACGTTAAATGTGACCCAAAGACACAAGACCATTCAAGTGAATGTGTCTCCCTGTCTTGGGATCACTTAGATTAGTTAAAGTACATCAGCTCGCTTAAACAGCTCGCTAGAATGTCACTCTAACACGTTTCGCCCCTTTCGTCGAGCCTTTTCTTGCCGAGCTTTTGCCGTCCTCATCCTTTCCTGTTTTTTGGATTCCACTATGAAGCAGGTATTTATTGGTAGCGGACAGGTCGATAAAATTGTCGGCCACTTCCCTAAGCTGAGAATTTGTCGATTCGGAAAAAGCCGCAACTTCAACCATTACCCCGCGTCCATGCAGATATTCAACTAAGGGCACAAAATCGCCGTCGCCGGTCATGAGGATTATGACATCCACCTTTTCAGCCAGCATTACCGCGTCAATGGCCATGCCAACATCCCAATCGGCTTTTTTGGCGCCAGAGGCGTATTCTTGTACGTCCTTTATTTTTGGTTCAATTTTTGCCTCCACCAGCGCGTCGAAAAAAGACGACTCCTCGCCGGTTTTTGATTTTGCAACGTAAGCGACGGCGCGGACCAGCGGCCTTCCGCCAACAGCGTCTTCAACCGCTTTGCCAAAATTTAAACGTGCGTTTTTTAAATGCTTTGCCGAATGGTACATGTTTTGCGCATCAACCAAAACCGCGACGCGCTGTGCAAGATGTTTGATCATAAAAAATTACTTCCTTAAATAAGGGGAAAAAGGATTAAAAAATGATTATTAAAAAGACGGTTAATAGGATAGCTGTAAAATACTGATTTGGCAAAAAGAAAAAACACCCGCTCAAAGCGGGCATTTTTTATATTTTTAAGTTGCTAAGGAGATCGTCATACGCCTTGGCGTCTTCCCGTTTCAGATATTTCATTAGGCGGCGGCGTTCCCCGACTTTTTTGATCAAACCGCGTCGCGAGGAAAAATCCTTTTTGTGCGACTTGAGGTGCTCTGTCAGGTCTTTGATCTCCGCGGTTAAGATCGCGATTTGCACTTGCGGCGATCCGGTGTCGGTCGCGTGTGTCTTGAATTTTTCAATGATGCGCTTTTTCTTGTTGGCATCCAACATATTTTTTCGGAACCGTGCGCCCACGAGCGATTCGTGAGAATCAGCTCTTGGGCGTGCGATTCCGGATTCGCGTGAGGCTCAGCCGAACCCCGACCAAAGCGTCGGGACGCCGCACCTTACGTAGGTGATTAAATGTGGCCAGAACATACCAGTGATATTGATGCGCGTCAAGCAACGCGTATAAGCATAAGTTACTGCTACACAATTTGGACGACCGTTCAAATTGTGTAGCAGCATATTTTCCGACGCATATGATATACTGTCCTCTATGGCAAAGAAATTATCATTCCATCTCCGCCCGTTTCTAGAATATCTTGAAGTTGAGAAAGGGCGATCGCCGCTCACTGTAAGGAATTATGAATTTTATCTCCAGCGTTTTTTGGATTGGTCAAAAGACCCGTTGTCAAATGGAGTGGAAGCGGAAACAGTGCGCCAATATCGTTTATATTTGAATCGCGTCAAAGATCCCTATCGCGGCACGCTCAAGAAAAATACCCAGAATTATCATCTCATCGCGCTTCGGTCTTTTTTAAAGTATCTTGCACGCAATGATGTTTTGACCCTGGCGCCTGAAAAGATAGAGCTGGCGAAACAGGGAAGCCGCGAACCAGAGTTTTTGGATGCCATAGATGTCGAGCGTTTATTGGACGCACCGACGCAAGGCAAGGCACCGGAAATTTTGAAGTGCCGCGACCGGGCGGTTCTGGAACTTTTATTTTCAACCGGAATGCGCGTGTCAGAGCTTGCGAATCTGAAACACGACCAGATCAACCTCGATCGCGAAGAGTTTTCCGTGCGCGGAAAAGGGGATAAGGTCAGGGTGGTTTTCTTATCGCATCAAGCCCGGCATTGGCTTAAAGAATATCTTTCAAAACGCCAAGATGAATCCCCGTATCTTTTTGTCCGCCATGACCGGGCTAAGTCGAAAAAAAAAGATGCAGAACCCATTACGCCGCGTTCGATCGAAAGGTTGGTGGCGCATTATGCGGCAGCCGCCGGCATTCCGAAAAAAGTTTCTCCGCATACTTTGCGGCATTCTTTTGCTACTGACTTATTGATGAACGGCGCTGATATCAGAAGCGTTCAGGCCATGCTTGGCCACTCGTCCATCACTACCACGCAGGTTTATACGCACGTTACCAACCGGCAATTAAAAGAGGTGCATCAGGCTTTTCACGCAAAGAGGAGGGATTCGGAAGAATGAGATGTGAGGGCTTGATTTTTTGTCAAAAATCGGTTATCTTCCAGACCGCGCCCCGATAGCTTAATGGATAAAGCACCGGACTTCTAAGCCGTGAGATGTTGGTTCGACTCCAACTCGGGGCACCATGGAAAATATCCTGCCTGAAAGCAGGATATTTTGTTATAAAAAAAACCGACCAAGTGGTCGGGTTGAGTTTTGGCTTCTTTGAAAAGAGCGAGGCTAGGAAATCAGAGCGAGCGCTCTGCCACCTTTCAGTCTCGGAGTGCTTGGAGTGTCATCGGCATTTTTATTGCCGGTTCCTTCCTCCTCATCCTCGTCATCATCTTCCTCACTTCCCGAAGGGCCTCGGATGATCGCGTGAGCTTGCCTTTCCAAGGCGATTGCATCATGAGGATAAAGTCCCAACCTTGCGTAGGCCGTGAGGCGCGCGTCGTTGTCGAGGCTTCGCATGAGCAGCAGGAGCCAATCCATCAGATCGCGTTTTGCTTTGGGCGTCAGATCCGCAGGATTGACCCTGAAAATCTCCAACGCCTGCAAAAGCTCGTCACTGAAATTGGACTCGCCGTTTTGCATCACTACGCGTCCGCGCAGCAGAATGATCTTGCTACAGAAGATGCGTGCCGTCTTGTGCGACGGATCTTCCGGATCGCGCACATAGAAGTAGCGTACTTCGTCGCGTTCTTCATACGCGCACAGCGTACCCTCCGCAGTCAACAGTTTGAGCGCCAAGTTGCCGAAGCAATGCGCGTCAATGTTGTAGTTGAGCAGAAGATGCCAGAGGCGATTCTTGTTCACCTCCTCTCCTTGCGCATCAGCCCGCTTGTAGCCGGAAAGGGCGAATAGCATGGCGAGCGTCAGATGCGGCAGCTCGTCCCGTTTTGCCAGATGCTCCAGATTGCGGAGCATTTTATCGACATCGTCCGGCTTGAGCGTAAGGAGGTGCTCAAGTTGTTCGCAGACCGCACTGTCCGAGAGCTGAAGACGGTTCCAGATGGAATCATCTTGCACGCGCCGCGGAACAAATACGGTTCGGACGCCGGATTCAGGAACGTCGTTCTCCTCTGCGAAGAGCGATCTCGGCAACGGATGGCCGTCGCAAACGTCGCGTAGGAAGATGAGTTCATCCGCGCCTCGCGCGCTGAAGCTGTCCTGTTTGGGAGAAAGGAATATCACCTTTACGCCTCTGACTTTCAGAGTACCGATGAGATCCGGCGGCACCTTGTCAGTTGCGACGAAAATCACCGCATCCGGTCGAAGATTCGCAGCATCGTTTTCCACCAGACTCTGCATAGGACCCTGGAAGGCGGGTGCCTTGATCAGGGTGGTTCTTCCTTTTAGGCTGATTTTATCCGGCAACTCCATTTGGATGCGGAAACCCTCAGCCATCCACAGACCGCAGGTCTGGATATCGAATTCCGTCGGCGTCATGAAAACGTTCAGTCCGGCCACCTCGCCGCACAGGGATGCCAGTTCGCGGAGGCGCTTGGCAGTAATGTTGTATCCGTGCTTGCGGCATCCCAGTTTGATTTCCCGCAAACTTGCGTAAAGCACTACTCTCCTCGTGCTGGTGTAAACCGTGCGACCGTCAAACATCATTTCGGTCGGCATACGCGTTCCTTTCTTTGGCTTGACATGTAAGGTACGATGATGGAAAGCTGATTAACCATCAGATATGCAAACTATAGCAAAAAAGCGAAAATGTCAAGTATTTGACCAAAACTGGGAAAAACGCGACAGCTTTGCCGATTATTTCAAATCAGCCGTTTTTTATTAAAAAATAACGTTAATTAATAGATAACCTCAAATTTATGGAAATACTGTTTTACTTGCCATGGGTTTTGGTTCTTTTGATAGCTGCCGTTCGCCAGGTTAACCAATTTGAGCGCGGAGTTAAATTGACGCTCGGAAAATTCAGCGGACTTGTCCAGCCGGGATGGAGAATCGTGGTGCCAATTTTTCAGTCAATGAAAAAGGTGGATATCCGCGTGAAGGCTGCGGATGTGCCGGACCAGGAAGCGATTACGCGCGATAACGTGTCCTGCCGTATCAACGCCGTTATTTATTACAAAGTCGTTGACGCCGGAAAAGCGATCCTCGAGGTTGAAAATGTGTGGAATGCGATTTCCCAGCTCGCGCAGACAACGATGCGTAATGTCGTCGGAGAGCTGACCTTGGACGAACTTTTGTCCCAACGCGACCAAGCGTCGACGCGCATCAAGGAAATCGTTGAAAGCCATTCTGAAGCATGGGGTCTCGATATCCTGAATGTGGAATTGAAAGACATCCAACTTCCCGATGACATGAAACGGACGATTGGGAAGCAGGCTGAGGCCGAGCGCGAACGCCGCGCTGTAATTATCAGTTCGGAAGGTGAAGTCAGCGCGGCCGAAAATCTTTCGAAAGCGGCTGCGATTCTGGCACAAAATCCCTCGTCGCTTCATTTGCGGACGTTGAATTCAATTAATGATATTTCTAGCGACAAATCAAACACTGTCATTTTCACGTTGCCACTCGAGGTCTTGAAAGCGTTTGAGAAATTGACGGAGAAATAATTGTCACTCTATAGAAAGGGGGAATTGAGATGGGTTGTTTTGGATTGACTTTAAGCAAAAATTGCGATATTCTCCCGTCGCCATGGTGGCCATGGTGTAGAGGCAACACAGCAGGTTGTGGTCCTGTTATCACGGGTTCGATTCCCGTTGGCCACCCCACGAAAATCCCTCGTTGAATCGAGGGATTTTCGTATACCTCTAACGAGGGTTCGAGCTTAATGCTATCCTTCGTCTATGATGTATCTCATCGGAGGTTCGCCTCGGAGCGGAAAAACAACGCTTGCAAAGAGGTTGTCTTCACATCTCCGTATCGGATGGGTGTCGGCGGACACTCTTGAGTCGGTTGTTCGGGAGTACGCGCCGAGAAGGAATTATCGAAAATTTTTTCCAAAAAATATCCTTCGGGAAAAGACGCATGGAAGCAACGATGAGATGTACGGGAGATATTCTGCTAAAGAAATCGTCGGTGCGTATATCCGGCAGGGAAAATCTAGTTGGAAGGCCGTTGAAATATTTGCTGAAGATTGTATACACGAGGATCACGACTTTGTTATTGAAGGCCATCAGATCCATCCAAAGCTGGTCGCTCGATTACGAGGGGAATTTCCCGATGATATTCACTCCGCGTTTTTGGTGAAGAAAAATGTCCAGTCGTTGATGAATGGTTTTCAGAAAAATACGGCGAAGAGTGATTGGGTCTTGCAGAATACGCATGATAGTGAGACATTTAAAAAAATCGCGAAGATGCTTGTTTGTTTTGGTGAACGCATCGAGAGAGAGGCTGGGGAGTACGGATTTCCGGTTTACTGCATGGATAAAGATTTCTTAAAAACAATTTCGTCCGTAGAGAAGAAAATAACGAATTAAAACGACCAAAGAGAGGTATCTGGTGATCGAGGTGAAAGCGGTTGATGAACAGACGGAGTATGAGCGAAACAAGCGCGAATACGGGCGCGATCAAAGTCTGTTCAACACCGTTTTTGCCAAGGAGGTTGGATTCGAGGATTTCCGCAAACACAACAAAGAGTTTGAGTATCGTGTCGTGTTCAGCACGAGCTTGCGTGAGTGGCAGAAACAGCTCATGGAGGCATGTAAATGTCTGACAGACTTGACAAAAATGATGATGGGTGGTACTAATGGGCTTGTTTTTGAAAGGAGTGGATCTTGAAAATAGTTTTCCGTGTCAACAACCCCGAGTTTGGGATTCTGCATCTCATGAAAGGCGATCCTTCAAACAGTAATCTGGGAGATGCTGTCCGGCAGGCTCCGATAGTAACCATGCTGCCCGAATGTTGCGATATGAAGCTGTTCGCACGTTTCGGTCTCCGCAAAGGCGATCCCATTCATATCGAGTTCGACACAGACTGGGAGATCGTCTCAATCGAACGCATGGACGGAGGGAGCGTGTGGAGGAAATGAACTTCACAGACCTAAACGCCCTCTCAATGACCTGAGCATGTCATAAAACCGCTCTTTTTTGTCCTTAAAATTATCAGCCATCTGCTGTTACTGACCTTCGCATAAATAGACTCGCTTTCGTCATTCCTGCGAAGGCAGGAATCCATCCGTCTTTCTGATGGATCCCAGCCTGCGCTGGGATGACGGGAATGTTCACTTGATTTGCGAAGGTCAATAAATAAGTCCGTATTCAAATCTCCAAACCCTGTTGATTATTGTTCAATCCGAAATTAGCGAGCCTATTTCAGCGCCGGTGAGCGCGGCTGTTATATTTCCTTTTTCTGCCAGCGAAAAAATGCGGATCGGAATTTTTTGGCTTCGACACAAGGCAAAGGCCTCGGTATCCATAACTTTGATGTCACTTCGGATGCAATGGTCGTATGATGCGCGCGGAAGCAAAACAGCATCAGAATTTGTCTTTGGATCTTTGTCATATACGCCGTCCGTGTTCGTGGCCTTGGCAATCAACTCCGCTCTGATTTCACTGGCGCGGAGTGCGGCTGCATAATCAGTGGTGCAAAACGGGTTGCCGGTTCCGCCAGCAAGAATAACAAGCCTCCCTTTTTCAAGATGCCGCGCGGCACGGCGCATTATATACGGTTCAGCCACGGCATTGACTTCTAAGCCGGACATTAGGCGCGTTTTCACGCCGCACGCCCGCTCCAGCAGATCAAGCAGCGCAAGACCGTTTTGAATTGTCGCAAGCATTCCGAATTGGTCAGCCAGAGTCCGGTCCATTCCGCGGCTCGCACCATTCGCCCCGCGAAAAATATTCCCTCCTCCGACCACAATCGCAATCTCGCTTCCTTGATGGTGCGCGTCGCTGATTTCCTGTGCGATCCGTAACATTGCTTCTGGATCGTATGGAAAGATTTTATTCGGTCCGAGCATTGCCTCGCCTGACAGTTTTAATACAATGCGCATATTGATTAATTTGTATCAAGCCACCCGCTGCCAGTCAATAAAAAAATCCCCGGATAAGAATCGGGGATCGGTGGAGCTATTAAAGCGATTGGCTCATCTCTCTGTTTGTGCGGGCTTGAAAACAGCGCCGCCGGGTCAGACAGCTGTTTGCTGTCTTTTTTCTCGACCTTCGAGCTCGCTGAGGCGTTCTTCCAATGCCGCGAGCGCCGCCTGGCTCTCTTCCCACTTTTTGAAGGTGCCATTGGCACGCTTCTGCGCTTTTTCTCGGGCGCGTTCCGTTTCGGTGAGTTTGGCTTGCAGCTCGGCAACTGCGGCAGGGACTTCGGTTTTGACCTGTTTTCTAGCCCATCGCCTGAGTTTCTTTACCTCTTCATCCGAGTCTTCTAGCCTCTGCTTCAGCTCGGAGATTTGATCGCGCAAAGCGCGGTACTTCTCAAGACTTTCCACTGTAGCTGGCGCAGCCGGTGAGGGGGCGACTTCAGCCACTGGAGTCGCTGTTGGTGGCTTGGGAAGGAAGCGTTCCTTCTCCCCGTTGCCATCGGGTTTTTTCTTCGGGGGAAGTGCCGGTTTCCCCTCGGAAGCCTTTGCAGTTAGCTTCTCAAGCAAAGCGTTGGCATTGGTTAGCTGGATGTTCATATCCTGCTTTTCCAACTCGGTCCTCTCTGCGCGTTCCTGAAGAGCTTGTTTTTCTTGCTCCAGCGCCAGTTTCTCTTCCTCGCGCTGCGTGATCTCTGCCGAGAGCTCGGCATTCATAGCCGATGCCCTGTCTAGGGATGACTGCAAGTCGGGTTCGAACAAAGGTCGTGCAACCGGTCGCTGCCGCTTTCTGAATCTGCCCAAGATCAAACCGACCATGAAAGCCGCGAACATGAAAAGACTCACGGCCAGCCATCCCTGCGCCTCGAGCCTAGGCGCCGTTTTTTCAGCGAGCTGCTCATTTCTCTGTGTGAGCGAAGTGATCTGGTGTTGCAAGTTCTCCTCCTGTCGCTTTTGAGTCTGCGATTCAGCTTGCGTCGTTTTCAAAGACGCTTTGAGATCATCCGTGCTTTGCTTGAGCTGGGCCTTCTCTTTGACCAGTCGGTCCTTGTCGGATGCCAACTGGGTCTTCTCTTCGACCAGCTTCGCATTATTTCGCTCGAGTTGCCGGATTCGCGCTTCTGATCGCGCGTTATCCGCGGCGGCTTCGAGCGGAATATTAATTCTGCCGGAACTCGGGACGATGACGAGGCGCTGATTCTCTATCGGACAATCGTTCCAAACGCTGTCATCACCTGCGCTACGAAAGTAGCTCACGTTTTTCCCTTGAAAGGGATAGCAAGCCGGAATCATCTTCAGCCTGTTGGCCGCGAACAAAGTCTGCAGCGTCAGGCTATCGTTCGTAGCGTTTTTGAACACGCCTTGGAAAGCGCTGACGATTGCGCCAGCATCGCTGTAGCGGCCGCTTTGGACAACTCTGTTGAAGTCGTCGATCGCGACCACGAAGTGCTTTTCGGTCGGCGTCCTTGCACTCGCCGAAGCTGCACTGGTCAGTATGACCAAGAGAGCGGCGATAAACGCCAGAACTTGACGAAATGACAGCATTATTTCCTCCACCTTTGAGATGCTATCGCTTTAATTGTAAGGAACGGCTTCGGTTGCGAGGTGAATCCTGCACAACAGGCATTCCTATACGGGAATTTGCCAGTTCATCATATATTGCGACCAAAGTCAAGGCAAACAGTCAGGAAAAGAATCTAGAATCTGGAATCTAGCTTTGGGAAGACCTAAGATCCAGAACCTAGGACCTAGTACATAGGATCCAGAACCTTCCCATTTGGCGCGAACTTCAATAAAAGTATATGCTGTAATCGGATTTATGCCGTATTTCGCCGTTTTTGGAAATCATCCCGAGTTGAGCCTGGCAGAATTTGCGTCGGTAGTTCCGGATTTAAAAGTTGTTTTAAATGCGGAATCAGCCGCAATTTTTGAAACTTCGGACTGGGACGGCAGGAGATTGATGAGGACATTGGGAGGAACCGTTAAATTGGGGAATATAATTTTTAGGACCACGGCGGAAAAATTTAACGCTGAAATTTTAGCTGATGAGATTTTAAAACAACCGAAGGAAAAGAAAATATTGTTCGGCTTTACCGCTTATGGCGAAGCAGGGGCGGCGAAAAAGATGATGTTCAAGTTTCCGCTGGCTTTAAAACGAGCATTGACAGGCCGCGGCAGATCAGTGCGCTGGGTTACAGGTAAGGGAGGCGAACCGCTTGCTCCGGCCGCCGTATCCAAACTTAAGTTAATCGCCGAAGGATATGATATCGCGGTGTTTATACATGGCAAGGAAATTTTAGTCGGGCTCACAACTGACGTGCAAAATGCCGATGAGTGGAGTTTGCGCGATTACGGACGTCCCTGTCGAGATGATAAAAGCGGAATGCTGCCGCCAAAATTAGCGCGAATGATGGTTAATTTGGCGCAAGTTCCATCTGCCGGAAGTTTGCTGGATCCATTTTGCGGTTCTGGCACGGTACTGATGGAAGCGGCATTGGCAAGCGATGCTTTTATCACTGGAAGCGACATTGACCCAAGGCAAACAGAGGCTTCAAAAACAAATATTGAATGGTTGGTGGAAAAAAATATTATTGATGCAAAAGCCGCAAAGCGGATAAAAATTTTAACAGCCGATTCATGCGGGCTTGGCCGTCGTCTGCCGCAGGCTTCGATCGACAGGATTGTAACCGAGGGGTATATGGGCCCGCCGCTTAGCGGCCGTGAAACGCAAGCGCAACTGAAAAAAAATGCCGCAGCAGTAAAAAAATTATGGCTCGAATCGCTCTTAGCTTTGCATCCGTTGCTGAAGCCGAACGGACGGATAATTTGCATTTGGCCGAGTTATAAAACCGCGCGCGGAACAGCGGACACTGATTTGAGCCGCGATGAGCACATTGCAAAATTATTTTCAGTTGAAAAAAAGTCTTATATTTACCACCGAGCCGGCCAGCATATTTATCGCCGCATTTTTGTGCTTGAGAAGATTTAGCAAAGGCCATTTTTTCCGGCGCGTGTTATTCTTTAAGGTATGCAGAGCGGTTTTCGTATCATCTATTGTGTTAAACAAACATTATTGGCGTCATCCATCGCATATTTTTATTTTTTGGCGTTCGTAATCAATTTCAATACTAAAGCTTACGGGTTGGACCAGCCGACGGTGTTTGCGGTGATGGGTGTCGCTTTTTTTATCGCGCTGGCCATTGAAGCCGGTCTGGTGTGGTGGTCAAAAAGAAAGCGCCTCTTATGGTGGGGGATCATCTTCCTTTCGTATGCGATTTTAGGTTTGTTTGTTGCGCCGGTTTTTTACGGCGACATCGCTTTGCTGGCAGCCATGTTTTTCCCTCTGGCGGCAGTGTTCATCGGCGGTTTTGTTTATGCTTACAGCATTTTATTTTATCGGGCTTTTCGGGTTTCAAAAAAATTGACGCTTGAACAAATTAACCAGCTCCTCGAGAAGCTTCCGGGTTGGAATTATTTGGCGCGCGGTTTGGAAAAGACTTATGCCTTTGACAACCGCGAAGAGGCGATGAAGTTTGTGCATGCTTGCGGCATCGTGGCTGAAAAGTTCAAGCATCCAACCGCGGTTGATTTGCATGAAAATTCTGTCAAACTTCGATTAACGACTTTGGATGAAAACAGCGTAACGGAAAAAGACGTGCAAATGGCACACGAGTTTGATAAAATCTAAGCTAATTGAACGCGCTGTCATAGTTTCAACCCTTATACGTTAAAATTCATGCCCGCTGAAACGGAAAAAAATCCAGATTTGGAAATGCAAAATAAACGCGAGTTTTTT
>JAHJFW010000084.1 GCA_018824765.1 Patescibacteria group bacterium | reverse complement strand
TAGTCTTACCGGCGTCGATGTGGGCGATGATCCCGAAGTTTCGGGTATCTTTAAGGGAGTATTCACGGGGCATAAGTTATAAAATAAAAATCATCCGGATATCTATCAAGATGATATTATAATCTTTAATGATTTTCCATCAGCATCATCCATACGCCTTATCTCGCAAAGTGCGCGAAGGCGCGGTTGGCTTCTGCCATTCTCTGCACATCCTGCTTTTTCTTTACTGCGTCGCCTTGATTTTCAGCAGCAGCTAAAAATTCGGCCGCGAGTTTTTCCGCCATTGGTTTGCCTTTTTTGCCGCGCGCGGCCGCAATCAACCATCTAAACGCCAGCTGTTGGCGCCGTTCGGCGCGGACCTGCATCGGAATCTGGTAATTTGCACCGCCGACGCGCTTGGATTTCACTTCAAGCAACGGCGAAATATTATTCAAAGCCTCGTTGAAAACTTCCAAAGCCGGCTTCTTTGTTTTCTCTTCTAAAATATCAAAAGCAGTGTATACGATTTTTTGCGCCGTGGTTTTCTTGCCGTTGCTCATTATATAGTTAACAAATTTCCCCACAACCGGCGAACCGTATTTGGAGTCGTTGGAAATTTTTCTGCGCGGTGCTTTTTTGCCTCTCATAAGGTTGGAATAGGGACTGTGGAATGTAGAATTTGGAATTAAGAAAAATTTTCTTTATTTTGTAACTGCCGCCTTGGGTTTCTTTGCTCCGTACATGGAACGACTGCGCCTACGCGCGGAAACTCCCTGCGTATCATAAACGCCTCGCACAACATGATAACGCACACCCGGAAGGTCTTTCACACGTCCGCCACGCAACAAAACAATTGAGTGCTCCTGCAAATTATGCCCTTCACCCGGAATATACGCTGTAACTTCCATGCCGTTCGACAAACGCACACGGGCGATCTTACGCAAAGCCGAGTTCGGCTTCTTCGGGGTCATGGTTGTAACTTTTACGCAAACGCCACGCATAAACGGCGCACCACTCTTAATCTCCTTGCGCTTGCGATGCAAAGAATCCAAACGCGACTGCAATGCCGGACTTTTGGACTTCGCTTGAGTGGAACGACGGCCGTGTCTTATCAATTGATTAATAGTAGGCATGTTCTGATAATTGCTGAAACTTAAAGAAATAAGCGCGCGAAATATAGCAGTGAAAACGCGGGACCGTCAAGAGCCTCGGCGCAAATCCAATTTTTTCAACGGTAAATACAGCAACGCAAAACCCAAGGCCAAACCAATACAGCCTTTGGGTAAAAAAGCGGTCCGCGTTACAAATATGCCGCCCAGCACGACCAAAAGCGCTATAAAAAGCATATTTTTGGCAAACGCAATGACTTTTTCTGCCGGTTGGAAGCGTATTGCTGAAAACGTATAATCAACAGCCAACAATGCCAAAGCCGCAAGAAAAACTGGCCAGCCGAGCAAAAACGATGCGACTAGCATCACCGGCAACAATATGCGGCACAAATCAGTCAGCTCATCCGGCCTAATCAACCCCGCCGGCAGCGGCCGATTTGGAAATTTTTCCTCGTCGCGCCTGATATTTTTAAGATCATCGCAATATGTCCGGATAGATGACCAAGCGATAAACGCAACCAACAACAGAGCCAGAGCAACATAATCAAGCGCACTCCATGACCATCTGGCGCTGCTCCAACCGGCAACCAACCCGCCAACAAGTGCGACTACAGGAAGAGCTTGAACATAAGACGCTGGCAGCAATCGTCGGATCAAGGCTTTGGCAACGCCGCTGCGCGCATAAGGCTGTACTTTTGACAGGAGTAAAAGGCCGAATGCGCACGCCAATAAAAATAAAATGCTTGATGATGACAAAACAATGCCGGTTTCAAGCTGTTTGCCTACGCCTGTAAAAAAACGGTCGGCTTGGTAATTCGTCCACTGTGTATTCATATGCAACCAACCCAGCGCTTGCACCGCATCTTGCGAATGCATAATCGTGAGATGATTGGCGGCCGCGGAAAAATAAGCCAGCCAAGTCTGTACGAGCAAGCAAACTGACCCAGCTACCCAAGCCAACACCGAAGCCACAACCAGCCGCATCAATTTAAAATGTTGGCGATATAAATTTAGCGCGACCAAAACAACCAAACCGACAGATGCGCCACGCACTAAAATCTCAAGACCAGCTTTCAGCGGAAAAATTCCGAGCGTCAAAATAAATACACCCGCGTCTTTCAATGGCAAAGCGGTTGTTCCGCTGCCGTCATTCCATATGCCCGTGAGAGACAATAGCAAACCAATCAGCAAAGCCGCTGGCAAGACTTTAATAACTTTGGTCCAGAGTTCATCGACACGCACATGCAAAACCAAACCAATAACCAATACAATACAAAGCGCAAAAACTATAAGAAATAGCGGTCTCAAAATTACAGCTATCAAAAAAGTCGGCAATGCGGTTCCGGTCAAAACCGAATTTAAAAAACTCGCCAAAATTACGCTACTCCAAAGCAATCCGAGTGATGCAAGCGTTGAAGGATTTTTTTTCATAACATCCGTTCGCTCAAATGCCGGCCATAACTCTGATGAATCCGCCGATGAGAGTAAATAAAAAACCGAACAGGTTGAGATTCAGAAGCGAATCCAGAATTATCAGGCCAATGAGTAAAAACGGGCCGCGCGTTTCCAAGAAAAGCCGTATGTGCGCCTGACTCGGTTTGGATAAGACCGCCAAAAGAAATTTCGAACCGTCGAGCGGAGGTATGGGAATTAAGTTGAACAGTAACAGCGCAAGATTCAAAAAGACCAAAAGAAACAATAATTGCACCAGCAGGTTTGCATCGCCCAAAGCCGGCGCCGCAAAACGCAAAATTATAACTGCTACTGTGGCCACGACAAGGTTCATCGCCGGCCCTGCAAAAGCGATAAATACCGGCCCCCATTTTTGGTTGCGCAAATTATATGTATTGAAAGGCACGGGCTTGCCCCAGCCAAAGCCGGCCAAAATCAAAGCGAGTATTCCGAGAGGGTCAACGTGCGCAACCGGATTCAATGTCAGCCGGCCCATATTTTTTGCCGTTTGGTCGCCTTGCAAAGTCGCTGCCAAAGCATGCGAGAACTCATGTAATGACAACGCAATCAAAATTGCGAATATCCAGATTAAGAATACCAGCGGTTCTTGAAATAAAACGGAAAGCATAAATAATAAATGACTAATGACTAAATCCGAATGACTAATGTGTGTAAATAACCAATAATCAATTTACAATAATAAATGTATGGAAACTATATTACCTTGAAAGACTGCTCTTGCCAAAACCATCATCTTCTCCTACACTCTTCCCGATCAATACATAGAGTCTACACAAAGACTTTATAGACTTGATAGACTTTACAGACTTTACAGACTCTAACCCCTATGTCCCGCATCGATATCTTGACCGGCAAGCGCGCTAACACTGCAAATTCGCGCAGCCACTCAAACATAGCCACCAAACGCAAACAAGAAGTAAACCTCCAACCAATTCGCTTGGGCGGAGTTAAAATCCGCGTTTCCACACGCACGCTCAAAACTTTGAAAAAACTGGCCGCACAATTGAGCGGCGAGCTGCCGACAAAAAAACAGAAGAAAGCGGCAAAGCGCGCTGAAAGGCAAGCGCAGGAAAAAGAATAATCGGGCAAAATGCGAATCAAATAGCGCGGCAGAGTACCGCGCTTTTTTGCTAACATTGAATTACCACACCGTTATCCGAAATCCCGCTCCGTGGTTTTTTTGATTATCTCAAAAGCCTCTTTTGCCGTATCAACCGGCCTGATGATTTTAAAATCGTCTTTATCAATATTTCCGCTCTCCTCGCAAACTGTTTTTTCCACCCAGTCTAAAAACGGTTGCCAATAATCCTTGCCGACTAAGATACATGGAACATTTGACGGTATTTTTTGCGTCTGGACCAAAACCAGCATTTCGGAAAATTCATCCAATGTCCCGAAGCCGCCGGGAAAAAAAACGTAAGCCTGCGCCGAAGCCGACAGCATGACTTTGCGCGTAAAGAAATAGTGGAAGCCCATGGCTTCTCTGGCGTATTCATTTCTGCGCTGGCCTTTTGGCAGTTCAATATCCAACCCCACCGACACACCTTTAGCCTCATCAGCTCCGCGGTTTGCCGCCTCCATAATTCCGGGACCGCCGCCGGTAATCACCGTGTAACCGTTTTTACCCAAGATATTTCCCAGCTCGCGTGCGATTTTATAATACTTATTTTCCGGTTTCGTCCTGGCACTGCCGAAAATCGTAACCTCTTTTTTGAACTTCGATAAAAATTCAAAACCCTCTATAAATTCCGCCATGATGCGGAAAATCCGCCAGTTGATATTTTCCGTAAACAACGGCTTCGCAGCCGGCGCGCAGGTCTTTTCCGGCACTTGAAGCCATTGCATAAATCTTTTCTGTGACATCTGTGGCATGGGGACGCCGGACATCTTTTTCTTTTTGTATGGCATATATTTTTCAACAAAATCTTAGCATGCTGTTCGAATTACAAAAAGGCTTTACCCCTTCATTTGCAACGCCTGCTCAAGCGACTTTAAAAAACTTTCAAGCTTATTTCTCTGCCAGCACGGCCCTAAAGAAACCCTGTCCGGTTTTCTGCCTGACCGCCTGAATTCAATAGTCTCAAGGCCGCGCTCCAGATTAAAACCTTCATGCGTTAAAATCATGGCCTGCAATTCATCCAGCGGAATGCTGCGCGGATGCGAAAAAGCGGCTCTAAATTCAAGCGTGTCGCCGTAAAGAGATAATTTCTCGCTGATACTATTCAAGAAATAACCCCAAGCCGCAAAAACCAGAACGACAGCGATGAAGCGCTGGGCTCCGGTAACTGTCGGCGTCAAAAAAACCATGAACAAAACGGCGGTCAGCATCAAACACACGGCCAAAAGCACTGCGCCGCCCAATGAAACAAGCTCCGCCCGAACCTGAATCAAGCAGTCAGGCTCCTGCTGCAACTTTTTTTTCGGCGCAATAGCTGCAATAGTTTCGGGCATACAGTACTGATGATTAAATGACTAATTACGAATGAAGGAACTTTTCATGAATTTGCCTTTCCCACCGAACTACGATCTACGAACTACGAAATGCGATTCCCCTTCGTCATTCAAATTTTACTCAATAAAGATTCGGGCAATAAATCCCCCGCCAAATGGATCACGGTTTTACTAAATTCCTCATTATCTTTTTCAGGGCTGGCGCATAATTTAATATCCGCTTGCGGCCAGTCAGGATGCTGCGGCGGATAAACAAAAGCCATGCCAGCCGCTTTTTCTCTGGCTAAATCATCGCCTTTATAACCTCTGGCAGACAGCCGTCCGGCGTAAACCTCTGCATCTCCAACATGGCAATTTATCAAAGAATGCGCTATCCCCTTTTCGCGCATCAATAAAATCACCGGGGGAACAATGGCCATAAAGGCGATTGGCGCGCGCTTCAAAGCCTTTTCAATTTCGGATTTCAGCAACAAATAATGTTCGCCGCGAAAAGTTACATCCGAAATTACATCAGCCGGATCAAAGCCGGCCAACGCTTCAGAAGATACGAAGCCATACCATGAACCGTCCTCAAGGTTGCGTCTCTGTCTGGTCGTCACGCTCAAAACCGGAGCAAAACGACGCGCGTCAAGTTTTATCAACCTTTGCATTTGGTAGGTTTTGCCGATCGCCGTCGGGCCGCAAGTCGCGAGAAACATAGGGGGTAGTCTATAAAGTCCATCAAGTCTATAAAGTCCATCAAGTTTAGAAAATCATCCTTTGACTTTTGACTTTACGGACTTTATAGACTTTATGGACTATGATCTCAATGAAAATGTATCACACAAAAGCCCCGCCTAACAAACAACCTTCCAAAATGGAAGGTCGTTTATCGCTTTTACGAAGGTTTACAAAATTGCGTCTTTGGCTGCTTTTGAAACTCGGAACTTAACCACTGTCTTGGCAGGGATTTGAATCTGCTCTCCAGTTGCCGGATTGCGTCCCATGCGCGCTGCGCGGTGCTTCTTCACAAGCTTACCGAGACCCGGAAAGGAGAACTCGCCGCTCTTTTTTGTTTCTGAATAAGCGGTTTCGACCACAGCTTCCATCAAAGCCGCCACATCTTTTTTAGTGTGACCGGTCTTAGAAGCAATGGCCTCCATCAATTGTGACTTTGTCATTTTTGCCATATGGCTCAAAAAAAACTAAGAATTATGTGTGTATTATAAGGCTCCCACGCGCTAAACGCAAGGCAAACCCTTAAAATTGTCAACACCCGCTCTCAAGCGAAGCTTCAAATAACAAAAAGCGGCGTCAAGATTGCTTGCGCCGCAAGATATCGCGCACGTGCCCGACGAGTGAGCAAAATGCGAATATTATGGCGAGAAAAAACACGACATTCGCAAACGCAACTAGCGATTGTTCGCGCAACAGGACCAAGCCGATAGCGACGGTCTGCGTCCAGACCTTCAGCGCCCCCCAAGCGTTTGACTTTGCTGTTACACCGAGCCGCGACTTGATCGGGCGCCCTGCAATCAGCATCAAATCCAGTAAGAGGATGCCTCCGATGATACTTATAGGCACAAGTTCCCAGCAGGTGAAAATCAAGGCTCCCAGCACAAAGATCTTGTCAGACGCCGCATCCAGAATTGCGCCGAACCGGCTTGTTTGCTTGCGGATGCGCGCCAAAGGGCCGTCCAGCAAATCACATATCGAAGATGCGATGATCACGCCGACTGCCAGATGCGGCTGTTGTTGGACTTCGATGAGCGGCCAAAGCAATGCCGCCCGCAGAATCGAAAGATGGTTGGGATGCACCCAATCAGGCACTAAGAGCAACAACGGCCGACTGACGGTTTTGTCGAAGAATTGCGCCATACCGCCTCCTTCTGTCGTTTACAAAGAACAATATTGCGACACTGAAGCACAAAGCGCTCTGCCGCACAAGATGCGATTCGCGCTTGAATAAAAATGCGAAACTGCGCTAGTATGTCAAAGTTTCTCGTGTCGGTTCTGAGTTAATGATTGAGTCGGGCTATAGCGCAGTTGGCTAGCGCGCTTGCATGGGGGTCGAGCACTGCTCGACGGGCATACACTTTAATTGTTATAAATATTATGCCCCGGTTTCGAAACTTGTTTATTGTCGGGCTATAGCGCAGTTGGTAGCGCGCTTGCATGGGGTGCAAGAGGTCGCGAGTTCGAGTCTCGCTAGCCCGACAATAAACAAGTTTCGAAAAAGAGGTCGCGAGTTTGCCGAAAATGAAAAAACGGGACTGGCCCGTTTTTTCAATATCCGGAAAGCTCGTAGAGATTTTCGGATCTGCCCATAGGTGAGCACATCGTCATGAGGAGCGCGCCGGAACAGAAATTCGCATCGCTGCTTACTTCCCGTTCTGCCGACACCCCAGGATTGAACGCTGCAGGACCGTCATCGCTCCGCCACGGCGGATACCGAAATCGTAGTCCTAAGAACCGAGTTTAGCCCGAAATCTCTATACCGACCTTTCCGGCATTAATAACAGTGCCTTGCCGGAAAAGAGAGGTCAAGACACCAAACAAAAACAAAATGACTAATGACGGAAAAATTTTCAATTTACAATTTCCAATGATTGGAACTTTTCCCTCCACTGACTTGATGGACTTGATGGACTTTATAGACTTTCGACTTCTTTCATTCGACATTCGGATTTCGTCATTCGAATTTTTTTAACTTATCCCAAAAACCACTTTGGATCGTATTGCACGCGATCATTCACGTGTTCGTACTTATACAATTCAACGTCAGTGAACCAAACGGCGATTTCAGTCTGCGCTTCTTCCGCTGTGCCGGAGGCGTGGATCAAATTTCGCAGAGGCCGATTCTGGCTGTTTGAAAGCGCATAAGTATCATGGGAAAAATCTCCTCGAATCGTGCCCGGGGCGGCTGAAGCCGGCTCTGTAGCTCCAACCATCTTCCTAACCGCGGAAACAACCTTCTCCCCTTCCAAAACCATGGCGACGATCGGTGCGGACTTCAAAAAAGTTACCAAACTATTTTTAATTTCCTTTCCATAGGTGATGTGGTCGGCATAAGGGAACTCTTCTCCGTTGGCTTCATACTTAGCTTTAGCCTTCTCAAACACCCCCTGCATCCACTCTTCAGTCAAAGCATAGTGCTTGTCCACATCTTCATAAGAAGCGTGGACCATCTTTAAGGCGCACACTTTCAAACCCGCGTCCTCAAAGCGGCTGACAATCTTACCGATTAAACCGCGCTGGACGCCGTCCGGTTTAACCAAAACCAATGTTTTTTCAAGTTCAGGCATAAAAAAGCTTAAATATTTTCTGCACGATAACACGAAAACGCCCGACTTATCAACCCGCTCGTATCATTGGCGGAAATGCGCAGCCGCCTTGACGCGCGTCCGGTCTTGTGTTGATATGACCTCTTCACAAGAATCTTCTTAAAGATATATGAAAAACTTCATTATAAGCACGTTTTCATTCTTCCTCATCACAGGGCAGGTTTTGTTCGCGTCTGTTCCTGTGGCCAATGCCGGAACTTACACCAATACAATGGTGAAGGGCTCGGGACCGGCTGTCTATTGGGTGGCTGATAACGGAAAACGCTACGCTTTTCCAAATATCCAGACATTTTGGAGCTGGTACCCGACCGACAAGTTGACAGAGGTAAAGACTCTTACTATCTCGCAACTGGCGGAAATTCCTTTTGGAGGCCTCGTTACCTACCGTCCGGGCGCCAAATTGATCAAATTCCAGTCAAGCCCAAAAGTTTACGCGGTTTCGCGCTATGGCATATTGCACTGGATCAGCAATCCTTCGATCGCGGCTTTGCATTACGGCTTTACTTGGGAATCAAAAGTGGAGGATGTGCCTGACGCTTTCGCCTCCAGCTACACCATCGGCGAACCGGTTGTAAACGCTTGGGATTTCAACGGCGGCAATGAATACAACACGGTCACCAATCCGTCGCTTAACCTTTTGCAGGATTTGCCGACTGGCAGCCTGTCCCTGAATTTGAGCAAATACGAGGTTACAAAAGGCGAGTCAGCCGTATTAAAAGCCGAGCTGACGACAAACTCCCAGCTGGACAACATTAAGGTCAACCTCTTAACCGATAAAGATGTTTTGTTGAAAACTTGTAACGGCCAGACTGCCTGCGAGATTTCAGTTGCGCTGCCGGGCGAGGATATAACAGGAAGTTTCAAAGCTACGGCAAGCTACACGACTCCGAGCGGAGAAAAGACGCTTAGCTCCAACACCACTACCCTGCGCCGCTTTTTGCAGCAATCGAATTTCCGCGGCAGCACGCTGATCCAATCAGAGGTTTATGCGCCCGGCAATGAATTGCCTGTGGTGCGCATCGTGGTTACAACGCTGAACGCTTCAGTGGTTGATACTGATCTCATAACTCGCGTCTATCGGAAAAGCGATAATACGCTGATCCAAACCTGCGAAGGCAGTGTAACCTGCACAGCCAAAGATGTTCTGCCTAACCTGACACAGCCGACAGATGTCTCATATTTCGCCATTGTCAGCAACAAAAACAGCCAAGCTCTGCCACCGGCTGAAACAAAAGTTACGGTTTTGCCGCAGGGTTGGTATCCGGCTTACAACAGCTACACCTTTACAGCCGCAAATTACGGAAACAAAACCGGACTCACTAGCGAATTGGAACAACAGTCGCAGGCGGTTAAACTCGATTACGCCACTTTCACATCAAAGGGCAAAATCCTGACGTGGTCGGATGAAAATTACACCGTAGCTTCAGGCGATTCAGTCGAACTTGAAACAAAAATCTCCGGCGTAAATCCGAACGAGAAGCTAAACATCGAAATCCGCGATCAAAACGGCAATATATATCAGATTTGCAACGGCGTGGGTTCAGTTGTCTGCAAAGCATACTTAAGCTTTAAGACCGAATACAAAAACTACTTCTTTACGGTCCGCGTGCGCGACAACAACAGCCGCATCAAAGATTTCCGCTTGCCGGAACCGATTTATGTCGGCGGCAAACAAGGATTCGGCGGAGCCGTTCGATTGTTGGTCAATCGCAAGGAAGCCATGCGCGGAGATGACATTTATATTTCAACCAAAGTAATGAATGAAACATCGCCGATCGCAAAAATCACATCCGGAATCTACAATTTGGAAACCGGCGCCATGATCGCGGCCTGCACATGGTCAAGCGAATGTCGAACCAAAACCGTTGCAGATACCAACTTTCCGACGCATAACTATTATGTCATTGCGACAGATAGCGCCTCGGGCAGGGAAATGCATGCAAGCTACAACCAATACCCCGTAAAAATCACGCAATAAACGGCTAAATGCCACAGAAGAGTCCTATGCCAATAGGGCTCTTTTGTTTTCAGGGGCTCTGTGTTTTTTCTTTCAAGTCAAGTTCGGTTATCTTATTTATGGAAAAAGCCGATAGCAAACTAAAAAACCGAGATGGAATACACAGTTGCCAAAAAAACAAAACCGTGCTAAAATTGCTGTAATAATACGTAACAATACACTATGGGTTTACCCGGACATCGCCGAACAAGTTCAGATAAAAGACGCCGCGCTTCGCATTTTGCACTAAAAGCGGCTAATATTATTTTAGATAAAACCACCGGCAGAACACATTTATCGCATCGCGCAGCCCCAGGTGCCGCCGAATACAACGGCCATCCGATTCACATCAAAGGCCGCGACAGGAAACTGGAAAAATTGCTTAAAAAAGGTTCCAAACCAACCGCCGACCACGCTCACGAAAACCATAGCCACGCTTAAACACCTACCAGCTACCTGCCTACCGGTAGGCAGGCTAGCTATCAGCTACTAGCTACCAACTTGCCCTTTTATGTCAAACCGCCATTTGGCCAGAGCGCTTGCCATGCAATCTCTATATGAGTGGGACTTTCATAATGGCGAAAAAGACGCATCAGAAATAGTCCAGCGTAATTTGGAGGAATTCGCCCCTGAATTGGACGAAAAGCCGTTTGCCATAAATTTGGTCGCAAACCTGCTTGAGCGCCGCAAAGAAATTGATGCGCTTATTTCCAAGTTCGCACCGGATTGGCCGCTCGAAAAAATCACCACAGTTGATCGCAATGTCCTGCGCATCGGAACGTACGAGCTGGTTTTTAACGAGGAAATCCCGTCAAAAGTTGCGATCAATGAAGCGATTGAACTGGCCAAAACATTCGGCGGAGAATCTTCCGGAAAATTCGTAAACGGCGTATTGGGCGCGATCTACAGAAACCGCTTGGAACAAAACATACAAAAAGAAGCTGACAAGGAAAAAAAGAAGGAAGAAAAGGCAGATTCAAAACCTAAGGAAGAAAAGCAACAGCCACTTAAAGAATAAAAATAATTCAATGATAGGCACCGGCGAGATAGCCGCACAAATCCGTGAGGCCACTCTCGTCGATGTCGCTCATAAGAGACGACTATGGAAACACACCCGAAAGATTTAACCCCGCTGGAAGAACGGCTGGGTTATCAATTTAAAGATAAGGCCATACTTATCCAAGCATTAACGCACCGTTCCTATTTAAACGAAAACGCCAGTTTTCCATATCCACATAATGAGCGATTGGAATTTCTAGGCGACGCAGTTCTGGAACTGGCGGTAACCGAACATCTATATAAAAATTACGCCAATCCCGAAGGCGAGCTTACGACTTGGCGGTCTGCTTTGGTTAATGCCAAAACCTTGGCCAGCATTTCTCAGCAACTTGAATTTGAAGACTACTTATTGCTCTCAAAAGGCGAGGCGCGCGACAAAGCCTCTAAAGCGCGGATGTATATCTTGGCCAATGCCATTGAAGCGATTATTGGCGCGATTTATATGGACGGCGGCATGCCTGCCGCGGAAAAATTCGTGCAGACGCACGTCTTGAACCATTTGCCATACATTCTCAAGCACTCACTTTATATTGATCCAAAAAGCCGCTTTCAGGAAACTGCGCAAGAACTTCTGGGAATTACACCGTCATACAAAGTCCTTTCGGAAGAAGGGCCGGATCATCAAAAAGAATTTACTGTTGGCGTGTTTCTGGATAAAGAAATGGTGGCGGTCGGTAAAGGTTCATCAAAGCAAGAAGCGCAGGTTTCAGCTGCTGAAGCCGGATTGGAGGCGAAAAATTGGGCGAACAAAGAATAGAGCGTAAATACAACCCGTAAACAATAAACCTGTATTCCGGTTCAAGGCGCAACTGTAGCAATACACGGCAATTCATGTCATTCCGACCGACGAGTCCGCGAGGAGCGGAGGAATCCCTCTCGGAAAGGGATCCCTCCGCTACACTACGTCAGACTTCGTTTCGATCGGGATGGCAGAATGGGGTGTTACACTTTGAAATTGAATTCGCGAAACAGCGATTGACCGTGTCTTATATTTTCGGCATACTCGAAACCATGCGCCCTTAGTTCAACGGATAGAACGCCGGTCTTCGGAACCGAGAATGGGGGTTCGATTCCCTCAGGGCGCAAAATAAAAATACCCTATGAATTATGCGGGGTGTTTTTATTTTGCGACCGTTTGGAATCGAACGGGCGGCGAGAGGACCGAGCGAGTGCGGGTCTCGGTGTCCCGTCATTCGACGGGATAAACTCCGCCGCCCCGGACCGTGAGTCGGAGCGAACGGCGATTCCCTCAGGGCGCACCATGACAACACCGCGCCGCAAGGTGCGGTTTTGTTTTGATGGAATAATACAACTCGACTCGAATATTTTTTGAACGAAACTAACACTAGTGCCCCGACTGAGGCGCTCCCATCCACGCGTTTGGTGGTAATTCAGTAGTCCACTCACACTTCATAATCACCTCGCATTGGCCGCTCACATTCGTTCGCGATGCCTGCTCGGTGTTGCTTCGTGTTCGCTCTGTGGCTTCGGCGGAGTTCGCGGTAACTCTTCGTGCTTGCCCCACCCGCCCAGTGCGCGCACAAGCCCGCTCGCTAACGCGGACGGCTCCCTATAATAGTCATAAGTAAGCAAATACAATGTGGGACTTGCATTAAAAATCGCTATATGCTTAAGTAAAAGGACTTGAGATGAACTTATTAAGTAATTATATATTATAACTTACTATTCTCTATGACTAACGCACAG
>JAHJFW010000008.1 GCA_018824765.1 Patescibacteria group bacterium | reverse complement strand
GGCTCCGCCGTGACGGAGTCCGGCTCCGCCGTGACGGAGTCCGGCTCCGCCGTGACGGAGTCCGGCTCCGCCGTGACGGAGTCCGGCTCCGCCGTGACGGAGTCCGGCTCCGCCGGAGAGGCAGGATTTTCCATTGCCGGACCCTGCGTTGTTGAAGACGCGATTGCGCTGACCACGAGTATTTCAGGAGAGTTTTCGGCGGAATTGAATGTTTCAACTATCAACGGCGTAGTCGTGGCAATGGGGAGCGAGACTTTTAGAATTGGAAAGTCTTGGCAGGGATTTATCGGATCCGGCGTTACTTCTGACTCTTGAAGATCAGCTTTTGGTTCAGCCTCGTCAGGCGGATTTACTTTCGTCGAAGTCGCCGCTGTTTCGCTGTTTGGCGGTTGGGCTGTTGTGGCGCTTGTCGCATTTTCATTCGATATGACAACGTCGTAGTTCGGAATAGGATTATCAGCGCTAGGCGCCTCTTGATTTGCTGGCACTGTTTCCACTTCCAAATTAGTTGATGTTACAGCGTCTATCGGCAGAGATTGCATGATCAGATCATTTAATAAAGAGTTGTTTTCGTTTTGGACGGTAGGATTTTCCGCATTTGTCGTATCGTTTTCCATCTGCGGCAGAGTTGCGTTTTCGGCGGCTGGCACGCTTTCTTCTTTAAGCGCGCAACCGTCGCACAGACCCGGTGTTCCTAAATCGAGAACGCCAGCGTCAAAACCGGTTGAAGCCATGGTCGTTATCCAAATGTCGGCCGCGGAAACCATTGTTGATTTTGGATTTGCATTTGATCCGGCAGGCGGCACAGCGCCGTCGCCGACCGTGCTAATCTGCGCGCCATTATCGTCCAATAAAATTATTTGTAAGGAGGAATTGGATAGCGAGAGAGCGCTGCTGACCAGATCCGGTCGGACATTTAGGGCGCTTTTCGGATCATCTTCCGCATAATTTGCGATCAAAAAAGTTTTACCGGCGCTAATTATTGCGTCATCAGGCAGGAGCAAAGGATTCGAGGCTGCACCGAGTAAAGAATAACCTGAAAGCGGCAAGTCTTCGTCGCCCGTGTTCCAAAGTTCCAGCCATTCGTCAGCGATTGATAGGGAAGATCCCGCCCACGCGACTTCGCCGATTACAACTTGCGCAGTTGCCTGCGCGGTTAATGAATTAAGCGGCGTTACGGCCAGTATGATTGCGATTGGAGTGCTTTGAACCAACCGCCAAATAAGCTTGGGGCTTTTCATATAGTTATGAAAATTAATTAATTTTAATTGTCTCTACTTATACCGCTGCCATTTTTTTATTTCCTTGTCAATCCTCTTTCGTGCCACTATAAAATAAGGATTTTTTTTCATGATTTATGGATGTGGATAAAAAAATTATTTTCTTTTTTGTCTTTCTGTGGATAACTTTGACGATTTTCTGTGATTTTTTGAGTTTTATTTCTATTTGACGAAAGTTTGATAGTGTTCTACTTTTGTTCTATAACCTATAACCTTTAACCTACTTCTTTATGCCTCCTCTTACTCCCAAACAAAAAGAAGTCCTCGACTTCATCGTCTCATTCATAAATGAGCGTGGTTATCCGCCGTCTTTTCGCGAGATCGCCTCCGGCTTGAATCTGGCGTCGCCGTCAACCGTGCACGTTCACATTCAGGCGTTGCGTGAGCGCGGATTTTTGCGCGCGAATGGAGCAAACTCTCGCGATCTCGAACCGACGGACAAGGCTGTGAAATGGGGGAAGAGCGTGCTGTTGCCGCTGATAGGCTTGATTGCTGCGGGAGAACCGATCGAAGCACTTGAAGAGCGGGAGGCGATTGCAGTGCCCGTTGATTTGACGCCGGATTCCGCCAATTCGTATGTCTTGCAGGTAAAGGGGACTTCTATGATTGATGACGGGATTTTGGACGGTGATTATGTCGTGGTCGAACGCAACCCGTCGCCTAAAAACGGCGATGTCGTTGTAGCGCTTCTCGACAATGCTTATGCGACCTTGAAACGTTTCTACCGCGAACGCGATCGCATTAGATTGCAACCGGCCAACGCGGCGATGAAGCCGATTTATTGTTATGACCCGCTCATACAAGGGGTTGTGAGGGCGGTAATTCGGAGTTTTAGAACGTAATGTCATCTTGAGGGAAGTCGGATGCGACCGAAAGATCTTCCAAATAAAAATCCGCAGGCGTGACGTTCATCACAAGTTGGAAGATTCTTCGTTTCACTCAGAACGACATTCTTAAATATCTATGTATTCCAAAGTCTCCGAACCCATCGAGGTTCTCGCCGCGTTTCGCAAAGATCGAACAGAGCCCATGACTTTCAAATGGGCGAATCGGTATTATCAGGTGAAGAAAGTGAACCTCGTGCACACCGAGCGGCAGGGGCGCGAAAAGATTTATATTTTTTCCGTGTCGGACGAAGCGAACGCGTACCGGTTGTCGTTTTCAAGCGAGACGCTCAAGTGGCGGCTTGAGGAAATGGCGGTGTTGTGATTGGATAGAAAAGTATTTATTTCGATAACGAAATCGTCAGATCCGCGTCGAGCGCTTTAGCTACCTTATCCAAGAAAGCCACGGAAGGATTGTAGGACCCGGATTCAAGTCGAGCGATAGCGGATTGCTTGGTACCGATCTTTTGCGCGAGCGTAGCTTGGCTCATACCTTTTTTCAGGCGCTTTTCAATGATTGATTCTATCAATGCAAATTCAGGTCCGAGTTTTTCGTAGGCAGTTCGGATTTTTTTATCTTGCAAAATTCTTCGTTTGAGTCCAGAGAATGATTTAAGCTTGATCACGTTTGATTTCATAACGAAAGTATAACATATATGTTATGGTCATGCAAGTCCCATTCTTTTCCGACGTGCAGTGTCTAATTCCTTTTCCGGTATCCGTTGCGACTTCTTGATGCATCCGTGCAATAAGACAATCGTTTTTTGATGAAACGTATAAAATACACGTACGTTCTGACGGCCTGTGAGGCGTAATTCAAATAAATGTTCGTCGATTTTCTTAGAATGCGGCATCCGTAAAGCATGTCCAAATCGTTCGAGAAGATCGATCGTGTGGATGAGTTTCGCGGTCGTTGTTTCGTCGAGACGACTTATGAATTGTTCGATTCCGGGATCGAGATATTTAATCTCCATACATATACCGCTGACAGATTTTTTGAAAAGAAGCAAGGGTTACACTGTGGATAAGGTACCAGGTACGCATTTTTCAAAAAAGATATTTTTGCAGTAGTATTTCACTGGAGTACCAAGTCCGGGATCAGCGCCGAGTTGATCAAAACAAAAACCCTCCGATATTTCGGTGGATTTTTGTTTGAGTTGCATCTGGTTGAGCCAAGCCAACCTCCCTTGACAAAATGGCTTTTTTGTGCTATATTGTTTTATTCAGACTACGGTTCTGAACCTTACAATTAAAGTGCTTATTTGCTTAACGGCAACGGCAAGTCCGGGGATCCGACATGGTGTCGGATCGAGGGGCAAGCCAAACCAATGAGGCGAGCAATGGCAAAGCGAAACGTTTCCGAGATCGAGACTGGCGCGGGATTCTTCATGGGATTCGTGTGCGCGACGATGGACGTGGTCCGCGAGAAGGCGTATCCATTCGCGGCCATCTACCGTCTGGCCACGGCCGGCGGCAGGACGACGCTCGTCAAGATCGTCGACCTGGCCTACGCCGACTGGCAGGCCGAGCAGCCGAAGCCGGTGGAGCAGCAGCCGCAGCAGGGCGGCCACCCGTACCGGGGTGGTCCGACCAACGGCAACTCGCCGTTTTCTGCACAGGTCGTCTACGCCCAGCCCGAGTTCGAGGAGTTGAAGCGCCGGTTCCCGGCCTACGTCAACCCCGACTACAAGGGCAAGCGGTTCGATCCGATCGAGCGCTGCAAGACAGCCTCGATGGCCATCGGGGACCGCGAGGTCGCCTTCGAGTACGTCCACATGGGCCGCGACGCGTCGACCGACGAGGTGCTCGCCGAGATGGACCGCAAGGTTCTCCGGCCAGCGCTCTACGAGGAGCTCCTCGGTTTCGCTGAGAAGTACCCCGACGAGCAGCGGAAGTACCCCATCGTCGCTCTCGGCTCCGAGACGTACGTGTCCGGTAACCGTCACGTCGCGTATCTGTGGCACGATGTCGCTGGCCGGTACCTCGTCCTGCACTGGCTCGGCCGCTACTGGTTCGACGACTACCGGTTCCTCGCCGTGCGCAAGTAGCACTTGGACCCTTGGTCACTCGGCCCTTAAAAAAGGCTCTGGGACACTTGGGCCATTTGCTCTGGACCCTGTCTGGTGTACGACCCCGCCTCTCGCGAGAGGTGGGGCTCGTACACTGGGCAGGGTCGCTTTTATTTCATGCGGTGAGCTTGTCGAACCGTGGTATAATCCTTTTCGGATAGTAGACGAAACAGTCCGCGGCCAAGGCTTCGGGCGGTCGAAATCTGGACGGATCCGTTTGCCAGAATGTCGGGCGGTACGCCGGTCGGCAGCGTGCGTCGGTTTGTCCATAAACTGAAGATACTTGGTGTCGAAAGCTGGCGGGCTAAACGCCCCGAATAAAATTCAACCGCGAGATTATTCAAGCGGTGGTGATCCAGATGGCTTTCGATACGGTCCTCTCGGCTCCGAGACGAACGTGAACGGTAACCGTAACGTCGCGTATCTGTGGAACGATGACAATGGCCGGAACCTCAACCTGAACTGGATCGACAACGACTGGAACGACAACTACCGGTTCCTCGCCGTGCGCAAATCTCTTCAAGTTTTTCAAACACCCTCATCCTTTGGATGGGGGTTGTTTTGTTTGCAGAAATTTCTGCCAGCCGCCGATATCCTTTCCAATTTCGTTTAGCGGTACTGCAAGGGCCGCGTATTTTCTTTGGTCTATGCACTTAACCTCCCATGCGGCCTGCATGAAGAATTTGAGGAGATCCAGTTTTGTGGAAGCTCGTATAACGAACGTGTATTTTTGATCCGTTCCTGCATAGCCAGCCAGGAAGATCAACTCAATCACGTCAGTGAACAACGAATCAATTTTTACGCCGAGTGAAAATTTTGAAAGTCGCGGGAAATTCGAATAGTGCGCGTGCCAGATTTTGTACGTATCAATTACTTTTTGCAAAACAGGAAGATTTGACGTGATTTTGTCTGGGGGGGGGGGTAACATATAGGTCTCTATTGTTTGTTAGCCTGTCGAACAATGAAAAAATTATGTAATGTGACATTTGAAGAAGTAGCATCAATGGAAAATCTATGCGAAGCGTGGCAAGAGTTTATCCGAGGGAAGCGGAAGAAGAAAGACGTGCAGGAATTCATGCTCCATCTTGGCGACGAGATTGCCGATCTTCACGCGGATTTAATGAATGGCAGTTATGCGCATGGCAACTATCAATATTTTCGAATCAACGATCCAAAGCCGCGTGATATCCACAAAGCCACGGTGCGAGACCGATTGTTGCATCACACCATCCATCGAAAGCTTTATCCATTTTTTGCGAGACTATTCATTTCGGATTCATTTTCATGCCAAACGGATAAAGGACTGCATCGTGCGCTCGAAAGATTTGAAAGTTTCGCTAGAAAAGTGAGTCGGAATAATACGCGCACATGTTGGATATTGAAATGCGATATTCGAAAGTTTTTTGCGAGTATTGACCACTGTATTCTGATCGATATTTTACGCGGTCGAATTACTTGTCACCGCCTTCTCGATTTGCTCAAACGCGTCATCGGAAGTTATGAATCCAAGCTAGGCAAGGGGATACCGCTCGGCAATCTCACCTCGCAACTTTTTGCCAATATCTACATGAACGAGTTCGACCGGTTCGTGAAGTACGATCTAAGGATGAAGTACTACGTTCGTTATACGGATGATTTTGTATTTATGTCACGCGACCGTTCCGAGCTACTGGACTGTTTGCCAAAAATTGCCGCGTATTTGTCTGGACCGCTTGCTTTAAGCCTTCATCCGAACAAGGTTTTTATCAAGACACTCGCTTCCGGAGTCGATTTTCTTGGATGGGTACATTTCTCCCATCATCAGGTGCTACGCGCCAAAACAAAAATTAGAATGAATAGACGCGTGAGCATCTGTCAGGATCGCCAGACGATCGAATCGTATCTTGGAATGCTAAGCCACGGTGACGCGTATCGGCTTTCGAGGAATTTGGCGAATCTTTGCTGGCTTTTGTCATTTCAATAAGTCGATTCTAACTGCATTTGATGAATGCGGCGTTTGGTTGACGAAGTATGGCGTTTGTTCTACTTTTGTTCCATGCTTCCTCCTCTCTCCAACAAGCTCATCGCTCATCTCGACATGAATTCGTATTTCGCGTCCGTGGAACAGCAGGCCAATCCTTTTTTGCGTGGGAAGCCGATTGGGGTTTGCGCGTATTTGCATCAAAGCGGTTGCGTGATCGCGGCATCTATCGAGGCGAAGAAGCTCGGGATGAAAGTGGGGATGACGGTAGAGGAGGCGAGGTGCCGAGTGCCGAGTGCCGAGTTTGTGGAGAATGATCCGGCGAAATATCGGGCGGTTACGTCGCGGGTGTTTTCGATTTTGCATGAGCTGACGGATTGCGTTGAGCATTATTCCATTGACGAAGCGTTTCTTGATCTCACGGGTTGGTATCGCGATGCGGCAGAAGCGGCATGGGCGCTGACGCGCGTGCGGCAACGCATCAAATCCGAAGTCGGAGAATGGCTGCGCTGTTCTATCGGCATTGCGCCCACGCGGTTTTTGGCAAAGACTGCGTCTGATTTTGAAAAGCCGGAGGGACTCACGGTGATTGACCCTGATAATCTCGACGAGATTTTGTCGCAACTCGATCTCGAAGACGTGTGCGGCATCGGGCCGCGCATTCGCCGGCGGTTGGAACGCGCAGGAATAATGACGCTTATGGAGTTGAAGAAATATCCGGTCGCGAATCTCATGCGGCTCTTCGGAAAAAACGGTTTCTTTTTATGGTGCAAGGTGAATGGGATGGAGTGTGAGAAGGTTGTAGGTCCTACGTCCGACGTCCTAGGTCCTAGGTCTTTGGCGCCGAAGTCGATTGGGCATTCGTATTGCGTTCCGGAGAGGGTGAATAGGGATGGGAAAGTCGTGGCAGTGCTGACGAGATTGACAGAACGCGCGGGGAGGAGGATGAGAAGGGAGGGACTTTTAGCGGGGAG
>JAHJFW010000083.1 GCA_018824765.1 Patescibacteria group bacterium | reverse complement strand
TTTTGACTGTTTGCTCATGTTGGTAGTATATCAAAAAATAACGATTGCATGCGATTCTTCTTGACTAAAATGTTATTTTTCCGTATCCTCCGCTGCATAAATGCAACCTTGGCCCGTTCGTCTAATGGTTAGGACAGCGGCTTTTCAAGCCGTTAACAGGGGTTCGATTCCCCTACGGGCTACCAAATTCGAAACCTCCACCAAGTGGGGGTTTTGAATTTGGTGCTCTAGATGGGAATCGCGGGGCGGCGAGAGGACCGAGCTGGCGCAGGTCCGGTGCGCAGCCGCCCGGGGACGCGAGTCGGAGCGAGTGGGATTCCCCTACGGGCTATAAAATAAATTTTCCCGCAACGCGGGGTATTCTGTTTATAAAAAAACCGCACTCTTGTTTAGCGTTCGAGTGCGGTGATGGAATTTAGCCGTCCCATGGCTGATCTTTGAATACCCAGCCCCATTTTCTAGGGAGCTTCCGGCAGGCGTGTACCAGGGCCTCGCGTTCTACAGCTTCGCGGATTTCGTGAGGAATCGGTATTCCAAGGATCCTCTTGGGGAGTGGACGGTACGCGTTCATGAGGCTAATCATCACGCAGTAAAGCTTGGAAAACTCACGCCATTCCCCTACTGTGCCTATGAAGATGCCGTGCACGAGCTCCAGAATATGCTCGGACTTTTCCGCGACCTCGTTGAAGATAGCTTCCAGCGCCGTTTCCTGAAGGTCGCAATCATTGAGCTGAATGAGCAGATTGTGATACTGCACATCTTCGATGTACTGCTGCACTATCGGACTTACTCCGGCAAGACGGCAGATTTTAGCCCACACACGTTCATACGTTGCAGACCTCGATGCCTCGATAACGTCCATGCCTCCGGGGACAGCATCTGCTAGCCCGCGCGAGAGAGCGCGGACCTTCTTATTTTTATGGGAAGCGGCGACGTAGAGGAAAGCAAAAATCAATCCCCTAAGTTCGACAATCGGGCGAACCTCGTTCGGATCATTGTATCCTCCAGGCGGCATTCGCGCCTGATCCGCTCTTGAAAAAAAAGCTTTTCCAAGGAAAATCAAGTCCGTATCCTTGATCTTCTGTTCCTTCCTGAGGCGCTGGCAAAGAACGCGGTATCGCTCCTCCTTGCGATCAACCTTTTTTCTTGGCATTTTTTCCTCCGCACCAAGAAATACTACTTAATCAGCACCATGTCAAGTCCAGATGCTGTCGCTTTTCCTCTTGTCGCAAACCGTATCTGACGGATGTTCAAAATTCGAATAATCAACCTACGCCTCGTTATCCTTTTTCGGATGCTTTGGCTTGCGGCGATAAGTTTTTTTGGAAACGTGGATTTTAGTGGGCGGTGCGTGTGGTTTGCGGATTTTTTTCTCAATGTCGCGCACGCTGATACGGACGACGATTCGTCGATTTTTTTCTGGAGTTGAAGGGTGGCTGCGTAATTTCGGCATAGAGATTTATCATTTCAGAAATTTCTGGATTCCCGTCTGCACGGGAATAACACGATAAGTCGATTTAATGCACAGTATATCAATTTAGCTGATGAGCGGAAACGCTGAAATATAAAAACGCACTTGCTTCGAGACTCTTCTCTAATGCAAGTGCGCGAAAGTCAGTGCAGGGGGGCATATGCGAACAGTTTGTCGCTGATGTCGGCGCGTGCCATGAGCTTGAGAGGCGCTTCGCGGCCGTCCGTCATGACTGCGAAAAACACGCAGTCCTCATGTCCCACCCTCATGCGGAACTCACGGTGGTAGTTGACGACGCTGTTGACCACCGCGCTCCCGTCGAATGGCACATAGCCCACGCGATACCCGCGTTCCGTAGCTTCCTGCGAAACCCGGAAAACAGCGACTGTCTTCCATCCATTCAGCACGAGCCAGAGGTGATTCCACCACTTTGTCGGCGAGGCATTCTTATCGCCCTCTACAGGAGTGCCGTAAAGCTCCTGCCCTTCATACTTCTTCCATCCCATTATTATCCTCCGTGTTAGAAGCTCAAGGCTTAGAAGCCGGTTGTCAAAAAACGAGCGTGGCCTAAAGGTGGCATAAATTAACCGAATCGTCAAGCCTGAACTCGCCCTATCAATGCGTTTTCAGCGGCAAGAAAAGACCAAGCTGGCACGGCATGATACACTTTAAGCATGTTGGACATCCTGCTTTTGTTCATCGGCTTCATAGTATTGGCGAAATGCTCGGATTGGTTTATCGAAAATGCGACCATCGTGGGCCAACGCTTCGGCTTATCGCAGGTTTTTTTAGGCCTGACAGTAGTCGCCATCGGCACTTCGGCGCCTGAACTGTCGGTCAACCTTCTGGCCACTGCCAAAAATCTGCACGAATTGCCCATTGGTAACATCTTGGGCAGTAACCTGACAAACATCTTACTGGTACTTGGAATTGCCGCCCTCATCCATCCGGTTAAAGTTTTAAAAAATACCGTCAAAATCGGACTGCCGATCAGCTTGCTTTCAATTCTTCTAGTGGCAACTTTGGCGCAAGATAAACTATTGCTAAATTCTTCAACTTTTGAATTCTCGCGCTTAGATGGAATAGTACTTTTGGCGTGCTTGCCCCTCTATGCTTACTTTGCATATAAAACAATTAAACCCGAACATCCGAACAAGCAACCAATATCCAACCGACGGCTTTGGCTATCAATTCTCGGAATCGTAATTTCTATTTTCGGTCTGGTCATTAGCGCCGACTGGATTGTGCGCGGAGCTTTAACAATCGTATCTTATATTGGCCTTAGGGAACATTTGGTCGGATTCACGATTGTCGCTTTAGGAACATCTTTGCCGGAACTTGCAACCACGATCACCGCCATGCTCAAACGAAAAAACGAACTTGTGGTTGGGACGGTTGTCGGTTCAAATCTGATAAACATTTTTCTCGTGCTCGGCTTGTCCGCTTTGCTGAATCCTTTCCAAATAGGCCCCAAACAATTTTACGACATCGTAGCCGTGGCAGCGGCAACAGGCGTTGTGATCCTGTATCTAACTTTTAAAAAAGACTATGTGATCCGACGACAGTGGGGTTGGACATTTATAATGCTGTATCTCATCTATCAATGCTGGCGTATTACCATTGGTTAATTTATGCAAAGACATGTAATTGAACAAAAAACAATGCCGACCGCTTTTTGGGCGTTGTCCATAAAAGATACATTGAAAACTCTGGATGCCACGGCAAAAGGGCTTGATGACAAAACCGTGAAAGCGCGGATAAAAACTTACGGCCCAAACACCATTCCGGAAAAAACGCGCCTTGCCAGAACGGCCATTGCCTTCAACCAATTTAAAAGCCCGCTGATCAGCGTGCTGTTTGTCGCTGCCCTTGTCTCGCTATTTTTAAAAGAATGGGTTGATGCTGGTTTTATTTTCGCTGCTGTCGGCATCAATACGCTGATGGGTTATTGGCAGGAAAACAAGGCGGAAACAGCGCTTGAACATTTAAAAAGCTACATCCGCATGCGGGTCCGCGTCCGCCGCAACAATCAGGAGTTGGAACTGGATGCTGAAAATCTTGTTCCCGGAGATATCATAACTTTAACGCAAGGAGACCGCGTACCGGCTGACGCACGCATCATTTTAACCAACCGTTGCTTGGTTGATGAATCTATTTTAACGGGAGAATCCCTGCCAATTGAAAAAAACGCAACAACCCTTCCAAAAGATACGCAACTGGCGGAACGCCGTTGCTTTTTGCACAGCGGCACGCTGATTGTCGATGGGTTTGTCGAGGCGGTGGTTACTTTAACGGGAAAAAATACCGAGTTCGGAAAATTGGCCGAGCTTACGGCCAAGCATGTTTCAGAAAAAACGCCTTTGCAAAAAGCGGTAACGCATTTCGCCTTTTGGACGGGCGGCTTGATCGGCCTGTTCACTCTCGTGCTTTTTGTAAGCGGTCTGTTCGCAGGTTATGCGTTAAAAGATATGTTCCTGATCGCGGTTGCGATCGGCATATCAGCCGTGCCCGAAGGTTTGCCCGTAACTTTAACTGTGATTTTGGCCGTTGGCGTAGAGCGCCTAGCCAAACGCAAGGGTGTCGTCAGAAAATTATTAGCCGCTGAAACTCTGGGTTCCACCAGCCTAATTTTGACGGATAAAACCGGAACTTTGACGCTGGCACAAATGAATCTGACCTCGATTCTCCCCTATCGCGCGACTGACGCCGCCACTGAAAAAAATCTGCTGGCATTGGCTTTAAACAATACAGATGTATTGGTGGAAAACCATAGCGCCCATCCCGATAAATGGCTTATCTCCGGCAGTCCGGAGGAAGCGGCTATAGTGCGGGCAGCCGGAAAAATGCAGCTGCCTATAAAAAATGCGGACCGCAAAATCACTATTACGGACCGCATTCCTTTCAGCTCTGAACGCAAATATTCGATGGTTTCCATCAAACCCGCGAACGAGGAAGAAATGACTATTGCCATGGGGGCGCCGGAAATTATCATTGGATTCACCGC
>JAHJFW010000082.1 GCA_018824765.1 Patescibacteria group bacterium | reverse complement strand
TCGTGAAAGAAAAAATTATATGAAAACTTCCGCTTCTTCATAAGCGGCAAAAGCGAATGCAGCGCCTTAGCCAACGCACGACGTTCGGCCGGCGTAGTCTCGGTTAGATTATCAATTCTTCGGCGTGGCAAAATCCTAACCTCATAAGCAAAACGCCCCGCAGGATTTGCAAAAGCGACTACCAGTTTATCAGAATATATTATTCGATCTACGACTGCTAACGAAAGAGCATGCGCATGACTCGTCATCTTTAGACGTTTTAGCGCGGAACGACGTCGTTTTGCCTCATCGCGCAAGCGTTCCGGAACAAATGACAGCGCAAAAATTTGTGAGTGCGGATGCGGTTGCGATGCACCCGCTTCTACTCCTTCATTCTTAAAGGCTTGTAGGTACTTTATCATTTTGTCGCGGCGCAAAACCAAAAATCGCTTAGAGAATGCGTCCAAGAGTGAAGTTATCCTTGACGCTCCGCAATCCCAAAACCGCATTATGCGCTGGCCTTCGACAATTATTTCCTGTCTGCCTAAAACTTCTTGGCGCGGATGAAAAATAGGAAAAAGATTCTCAACTACAACCATTTTCTTTTCTCCGCGACCGTATGAAGCGATGATGGATTCTTTTTTTAAATGCACCACGTCAAAAGGATCGCGACGTTTGTCGTTTTTGATTCCATCCGGACGCAAACGGCGTTTTGGAGCCACAACGACCCAATCGCCGGTAACTTCATCGCGGAGGAGATGTGATTTATCGTTTTCCATTATTTTTGTCATCAGTTATTCAAATTTGCTCATCCCTTCATACTTCATTCGCCATTCCTCTTCTCCGTCATTGTAAATTGAAAATTTTTCCATCATTCGTCATTCGTCATTAGTTATTTATCTAATTGTACCAGTCTTCCAGGCATATCCGCCAACAATAGCGAGGGCGAGGGCATCGGAAGCATCATCAAGCTTGGGCTCTGTTTTTAATTTTAGCAGCCGCACCACCATGCCAAGCACTTGTTTTTTGTCCGCACTACCATAACCTGCAATCCCCTGTTTTACCTGATTGGGATTTAGCTCAACAATTGGAATTCCCGCGTCAGCCAACGTAAGTAAAATCACGCCGCGCGCCATACCGACCTTCATCGCCGTTCGCACGTTTGTTTGAAAAAAAAGGGATTCAACCGCCGCGCACTGTGGATGGAACCGACGAATTGCCTCTTGTATATCGTCCCTGATAATACGCAACCGCGCTGAAAAATCTTCGCTTTTATCCGTTTCTATCACATCATGCCAAACGTATGTTGAAACTCCTGCTTTTATATCCACCACTCCCAAACCCGTCCTGCCGAAGCCGGGGTCAATGCCGAGAATACGTAGGGACATTTGTTGCGAGTTACGGGCCATAATTTCAAGCGGCATTAGTATACACGTGCGACACATCATCCAGCTCCTCCAAAGCATCAATCAATTCTTCCAAAACCGTACCGGCTTCTTCATTGGTTTCAATCGTCATTTTTGGAATCCATTCAAAATCCGCTGACTCGACTTTAAGGCCTGATGACGCTTCGGCAACACGTGCGAGGTCTTGCGGCGAGCAAAAAATCTTCCCGTCCTTTATATCTTCTGCGCCGGCTTCAATAAACGCGAGTTCGCGATCCGGCGAAAAATTATCACTGACTATTATTACGCCTTTGCGGTCAAAAAGATAAGTTACCGCGCCAGCGGCGGCCAAGGTTGCGCCGTGTTTCGTCAAAAGATGCTTCACGTCATTAGCAGTCCGATTCCTGTTGTCCGTAACGCATTCTATGATCAACGCCGTTCCGCCCGGCGCATAAGCCTCATATAGCAGGGTCTCGAGCCGGCCCTCGGCCTCATTGCCGGCGCCACGCAATACCGCGCGCTCGATATTGTCCTTAGGCATGGAAGCTTTTTTCGCCCGTTCTATCGCAACCTTCAAGCGGACATTCATGCCCGGATCAGGCCCTTTCTCGCGGACTGCAACCATGATCTCGCGGGCGAGTTTCGTAAACGACGCCGAACGCTTGGCGTCAACCGCGCCTTTAAATTGTTTGACCTTATGCCATTTGGAATGACGGGACATATTTTAGACAAATTCCAAATACCAAACAAGTTAAAATATACAAATGTCCAAAACCTTTATAAGGTTGGCCATAATAATTTATTCGGCGCTTAATGCTTGGCATATAGAGGAGTATAAAAGAAATGGTAAGTGAAGAGGAAGTTATCCGCAAACCAAAACCCGCCTCGTGGCGGGTTTTGCATTTATGGCTTACGCGGTTTCCGCTTTTTCCATTTGCGGCTTCTCTTCTACACCATGAATTATCCCGAAGCCCGTCCCCGCCGGAATCAAACGGCCGATAATCACATTTTCTTTCAAACCTTCAAGCTTATCGGTCTTGCCGGTAATGGCGGCATTAATCAACACCTTGGCAGTTTCCTGGAAAGACGCTGCTGACAGGAAAGATTCTGTGGTTAAAGACACTTTGGTAATGCCCATAAACAAATCCTCCAATTCAGCCGGCTGCAAATTCTCTGACTCGGCGCGTTCATTTTCCGCTTCGGCGCGCAATTTTTCAACCACTTCGCCCGGCAACAAAATTGTTTCTCCGGCATCTTTGACATAAGAGCGTGAGAACATTTGCCTGACGATAATCTCAATATGCTTGGCATTTAATTTTTGTCCCTGCGAAGCATAAATATACAGAATTTCACGCAACAGATAACGCATAACCGCATCCCGTCCTTTCAAACGGAAGAGCTGAAGCAAGTCCAAGTGCCCTTCAGTCAACGGCTGTCCGACCTCGACCTCATCGCCATCTTTTACGAATAACTGATAACCGATTGGGACGGGCAACTCTTTAAACTGGTTCCCCTCCCACACTACAGACACGTATTTTCCCTCGACTTTTACCGCGCCTGAATGTTCGGCCAAAACCTCGTCTTCATTTTTGCGCACTATCAGGACTTCTCCTTCTTCCACCTTATCTCCGTCTTGGACCTTAATCTGGTCCGCAACTTTTTCTTTCACGTATTTATCCTCTTGGACGGCGAGATGCTCGATCTTGATAACCTTGCCGCCGGATTCCGTATCCAAGACGCGTTCGCCGCTGGGCGTTTCAAGCAAACGCCGTTCACCTTGGTCTATCGTGATTTTACCGGCAACATCCGCGATCACAGCCTTGTGTTTAGGGGAGCGCGCTTCAAACAATTCTTCAACGCGAGGCAAGCCCTGCGTAATATCGGTTCCGGCCACGCCTCCAGTATGGAAGGTACGCATGGTCAGCTGCGTTCCAGGTTCACCGATTGACTGGGCCGCGATAATACCGGCCGCTGTGCCAAGTTTGACGAGCTGGTTATACGCCAAATCGTAACCATAGCACTGCCGGCAAAGTCCGCTGCGCAACTTACATGTCAAAACCGATCTCACCTGCGCGCTTTGCAACGGCTTTTCCATAGCCTGCAAGGCGCGGATATTCTCTTCAGTAATCGGATGTCCTTTTTTAACTATTGTCTTTTTTGACACGGTATCTTTAATGTCTTTTACGGTTACGCGGCCCATCAAACGAGTCAACAACGGTTCGCCGATTTCTTCACACTCCTCATGCGTCAACACCACGCCTTCGGTATCGCCGCAATCATCCGCCGTAATGATCACGTCTTGCGCCACATCCACCAAACGCCGGGTAAGATAACCGGCGTTAGCGGTTTTTAAAGCCGTGTCAGTCAAACCTTTTCTGGTTCCATGAGATGAAATGAAGTATTCCAACACGTCCAAACCTTCTCGGAGTGAGGATTTGATCGGCAACTCGATAATGTCTCCCGCCGGATTGGCGACCAAGCCTTTCATACCGATAACATTAGTCAGCTGCCCGACTGAACCGCGGGCTCCGGAGTCGATCATTGAGAAAACCGTACCTTCTTTATCCAACGATTCCTTGGACAATTTCTGAATCCTGTCTTTTACATCAGTCCAAACCTTGATGATTTGCGTGTAACGTTCTTTCTTGGTCAACAAACCCTCGCGATACTGCTCTTCGATCGTCTCAACCTTGCCATCGCCCTCATCTAATAAGTCTTGCTTGCTGGTCAGCTTCGGCAAATCACCCATTCCGTATGAGAAACCCGACTTGGTGATGTAGGCAAAACCGGTATTTTTAACTTCGTCCAAAAATCTCGCAGTCCTTTCAAAGCCGCTCAATTCCAAACAGGTGCGCGTGATTTCACCCAACTGCTTGGTTCCGATGACTTCATTGCGAAACCCGATTTCCTGCGGAAATAAACGGTTCAAAATGATGCGTCCAACCGTGGTTTCAACCACTTCGCCGCCGGACTGCAAACGCGTTTTCATCTTTTCCCGAATACTTAGGTATCCTGCCTGATAAGCATAAACCGCATCTTCCGCCGTCCCAAAAATCTTAATCTTCCCGTTCTCTGGATCGAGCGCGGTCGTCATATAGTAACAACCCCAAGCAATATCCTTATCCGGACGCGCTACCGGCTGGCCGGTGGCTGGTTTAAGCAGGTTGCGGCTGGACAACATGATATTCTTGGCTTCCTCTTTCGCCTCTTGCGTCAAAGGCACATGCACAGCCATCTGGTCTCCGTCAAAGTCCGCATTAAAGGCCGGGCAAACCATCGGATGGATCTGGATTGCCTTGCCTTCGATCAGCACCGGTTGAAAACCTTGGATGCCCAAACGATGCAGAGTCGGCGCGCGGTTCAGAAGTACTACGGCATCAGCGGCAATGACTTCCAAAATATCCCAAACCTCTGAATTGTCAGCTTCGATAAAGCGGTTGGCGCTGCGGATGTTATGCACCAATTCGCGCTTAATGAGTTCAGCGATAATAAACGGCCTGAACAATTCCAAAGCCATGATCTTCGGCAGGCCGCATTGATGGAACTCCAAAGTCGGGCCTACGACAATGACCGAACGGCCGGAATAATCGATGCGTTTGCCTAAAAGGTTCTGGCGGAAACGCCCCTGCTTGCCCTTTAAACTGTCTGACAAGGACTTCAGCTGGCGCTTTTTTCCGGTGGCTGCAATTACGGTTTTCGAATGGCGCGCGCTGTTGTCAATCAGTGCGTCAACCGCTTCCTGCAACATGCGCTTTTCATTACGCGTGATGACTTCCGGTGCGTTCAACTCAAGCAAGCGCTTCAAACGGTTATTGCGGTTTATGACGCGGCGGTACAAGTCGTTCAAATCCGAAGTCGCAAAACGCCCGCCGTCGAGCGCAACCATCGGACGCAAATCCGGCGGAATGATTGGGATGACCTTCAGGACCATCCAACTTGGTTCGAGCTGTTGGTTCAGTAATGATTTCAAAAGCTTCAGGCGCCTGATGATACGGTCCTTTTTGGCTTCTGAAGCGGTCGGTAACTCATCCTGCAAAACAGCTGCCGTGGCTGCCACGTCAATCTTGCCGAGTAGCTCATTGATGGCTTCCGCCCCGATTTTCGCCTCGAATACATGGCCGTATTTCAATGACAAAGAATGATACTCGTTTTCCGACAAAATCTTTAGCGGCTTAAGGTCCTTAAGTTCTTTGTCAGCAGTGTTAAAATCCTCGTCCAATTCCTGCAAACGTCGCTCCTTGGTTCCCTGCGCCTTATCCAAAGCGCTCTCAATGCTGTCGCCCTCTGCCTTTTTCTCGGCGGGTGCCGCCTTTTCATTGATGAGCTTTACTTCGCGCTCATACTCGGATTCAATCGCCTTGCGCTTGCCCTTGTACTCGGTCCTTATCTGTTCGATGACCTGTGTGCGCAAATCTTCATTCACATCGGTAATGATGAAAGAGGCAAAATACACCACCTTTTCCATGGCCTGCACGGACAAATCCAGCACCGTTCCGATACGCGAGGGCACGCCGCGCAAAAACCAAATATGTGAGACTGGTGCGGCAAGTTCAATGTGCCCCATGCGCTCACGGCGCACGAGCGAGTGCGTAACCTCGACTCCGCATTTGTCGCAAACTATTCCTTTGTATCTTATTTTTTTGTATTTGCCGCAATAACATTCCCAGTCTTTGGACGGGCCGAAAATTTCTTCTGCGAACAACCCGGATTTTTCCGGCTTCTGCGTCCTGTAATTTATGGTCTCCGGCTTGGAAACCTCCCCGTATGACCACGCCCGAATAACTTCCGGCGACGCCAATTTCAAGCGAATGGCGTCAAAATCCGTGGTCTTGATGTTTTCTGTTTGGAAGAAAGACATATGTTGCAATTTAGAAAATTGGAGTTAGAATCCGCAGCTTTCTTATTCCCCGCTTGGCCCCCATTCCTGATCTGCCGGATTCACCAAAGCCGGACGCGGCCTGAAGCCTTCGGGCTTTTGCCCGGACTCTTCCAAGCGCCGGCCTTCTTTCAAGAGTTCCACGTCCAAACACAATCCCTTAAGTTCCCTGACCAATACGTTAAACGATTCCGGAACATTAACCTTGCGAATGGGCTCACCTTTGATAATCGACTCATAGGCCTTGGAACGCCCGTTCACATCATCTGATTTGATGGTAAGAATTTCCTGCAGAGTGTGCGCCGCGCCATAAGCTTCAAGCGCCCACACTTCCATTTCTCCAAAACGCTGACCTCCGGATTGCGCCTTTCCGCCGAGCGGCTGCTGCGTGATAAGCGAGTATGGGCCGATGGAACGCTGATGGATTTTGTCTTCCACCATGTGGTTCAACTTTAGGATGTAGATGTAGCCCACAGTAGGCTGGTGGTCATAGGCTTCGCCTGTACGGCCGTCATACACCGTAATCTTGCCGTCGCCCGAAAAATCCGCCTTTTGCAATTCCTCACGTATGGTTTTTTCCGGCACGCCGTCGAAAACCGGCGTGGCCACCGTATAACCCAAAGCATTGGCAGCCAAACCCAAATGCGTTTCCAGAATCTGCCCCATGTTCATACGCGAAACTACGCCCAAAGGAGAAAGGATTACGTCCAGAGGCGTGCCGTCTTCAAGAAACGGCATATCCGCCACCGGCACGATCTTTGAGATAACTCCCTTATTGCCGTGGCGGCCGGCCAATTTGTCTCCCACCTGAATTTTACGCAAGTCAGCCACTGCCACTACGATTTGTTTGATAACGCCGGGCTGCAATTTATCTCCGGCCTCGCGGGAAAAAATCGTAACTCCTACGATCTTGCCATGTGCGCCATGCTGAAGATACAAAGAGGAATCGCGCACGTCCCTAGCCTTCTCTCCGAAAATCGCGCGCAGCAATTTTTCTTCGGCTGACAAGTCGGTCTCGCCTTTCGGCGTAATTTTTCCGACCAGAATATCGCCTGACTTTACTTCGGCGCCGATTCTGACAATCCCTTGCTCATCCAAATTTTTCAATTTCTCTTCCGATACATTCGGGATATCGGATGTAACAACTTCCGAACCGAGCTTTGTGTCGCGCACGTCAATAGTGTAATGCTCGATATGGATCGAGGTGAACCTGTCCTCATGCACCAAGCGCTCGGATAAAATGATGGCGTCTTCATAGTTGTAGCCGTCCCAAGACAAGAAAGCGCAAAGCAAGTTCTGCCCCAAGGCCAATTCGCCGTTTTTGCAGGATGTACCGTCAATCAAAACTTCGCCGGCATAAACCTTCTGGCCTTTATCGACTCTCGTGTGCTGGTTCAAACATGTTGAGCTGTTGGACTTCCTGAATTTTTCCAGATCATAACGCCGCGTCTGTCCGTCCTCTGTCTGCAATTCCACATGCTTAGCCGATACCGATACGATCGTACCGTCAAGCGGCGCAATAATCACGTCGCCCGCATCAATAGCCGCCCTCCGTTCAACGCCTGTGCCGACAATCGGCGCGTCCGGCTTGATGCACGGCACAGCTTGGCGTTGCATGTTCGTGCCCATAAGGGCGCGCTGGCCATCGTCGTGTTCGACGAAAGGTATGAGCGAAGTTCCGACTGACAAAATCTGCTTGGAAGAAACGTCCATGTAGTCTATCTCATGCGCATCAACAATGGTCGGCTCGCCGTTTTTACGCGCACTCGCGCGCTCAAACAAGAAAAATCCGTCTTTGTCAATCGGCGTCGTAGCCGGCGCCGTGGTTCCGCGCTCTTCCGTAAAGGCGTTCAAATACACGATCTCCCCAGTAACATGCGGGACAACCGGTAATTTTGGTGCTGACAGCTTGGACAAGCTCTCTGCCAATTTCTTATCAACTTTCTGTCCGGCTTCGGCAACCACATTGCCTTCGCCGTCAGTAACAGAAACGCGCAAAGTTTCTCCGACAACGTCTTTGCCGTCGTTTTGCGCCCAGTTTTTCACTTTTCTATACGGCGTTTCAATAAAACCGAAATCATTGATTCTGGCGTAGCACGAAAGGTGCCCCACCAAACCGATGTTCGGACCTTCCGGCGAAGCGATCGGACAAATCCTTCCATAGTGGGTGCGGTGCACATCGCGCACGTCAAAACCGGCGCGTTCGCGCGACAAACCGCCCGGACCCATGGCTGACAAACGGCGCTTATGCTCAAGCTCGGACAAGGGGTTTGTCTGCTCCATGAATTGCGACAACTGCGAGCTCATGAAAAACTCGCGCACCGCGCCGATGACCGGCCTGGCATTAATCAGTTTAGCCGGCGTAATGGTCGCGATGTCCTGCGTTGACATTCTATCTTTGACAATGCGTTCCATGCGCGCCAAACCGATACGGAACCTTCCCTGCACCAACTCCCCGATAGCTCGGACGCGGCGGTTGCCCAAGTGGTCAACATCATCCGGTTCTTCCTGTGAAATGTTCAAACGGATAACTTCACGGAGAATCATCACCAAATCTTCTTTGGTCAAAATGCGGTTTTCTTCCTTTGCAACATCCGCATTATCCATTTTCAAGCCGAACCTGTGGTTGAACTTATAACGCCCGACCTGCCCCAAGTCATAGCGGTCAAAATTGAAAAACATAGAGTGGATCAGCGAGCGCGCATTGTCAGCTGTAGCCAAATCACCCGGACGGATACGCTTGTAAACTTCGATCGTCCCCTCTTCCTCTGTCTTGGCTATATCTTTAGCCAAAGTCGCCTCCATGTAATGGTTCAGAGGATGGATATCAACGTCGGCGAACTGCGCCAAAATGTCCTCGTCAGTCGGATAACCGAAAGCGCGCAAAAGTGAAGTTGCGGCAACTTTGCGCTTGCGATCTATCTTTACCCAAATTACATTGTTTGTATCGGTTTCAAATTCCAGCCATGCGCCGCGGTTCGGAATGACTTTCGCTCCGTAATAACGCCGGCCGCGTGCAACTTCTGCGGTAAAAAAAGCTCCAGCCGAGCGCACCAGCTGGGAAACTATGACGCGTTCAATGCCATTGACCACGAAAGTGCCGCGGTCAGTCATCACCGGCAAATCCCCCAAATAAACTTCCTGCTCCTTGGTTTCACCCGTGCGCTTATTCAGCAATTTGGTTTTCACCCGCAAAGGCGACTCGTAATTTACCTTTTTTTCTTTTGAAGTCTGTTCATCGAACTTCGGTTCATCGAACAGATAGCCCGAGATCCATAATTCCAAATCGCGGCCGATAAAATCTTTGATTGGCGAGATCTCATTAAATAAATCGCGAATCCCTTCTTCTAAAAACCAGCGATAACTCTGTTTTTGAATCTCGATGAGATCCGGCAGAGCCATGGCATCCCTCGATGCCGTGAAATAGCGACGCGGAGCGTCTTCGGACGCTTGGCGTCTAAAAATGGTAGGCATTCCGTTTTTTGATGTAAACGCACCCCTCTCCACAACCGGACCTTGATCTTATGATAGTTCGGCCAGCGCGACCAAGGTGTCGGCGAGAGCGTCTCTTGAATACAAGAAACGTGAATTAGAGGAGCGTTTTAGGAATGAATTATGACGTCACCCGTTTTGAAACCGCAATATTTACGGCTCAAAAGACACGAAAACCCCCTGTGACGAGATTCCAGTGGGTTTTAGTGCCTGTTACTTTTTATTGAGCATTTGGCTAAAAATACTCTTAATAATTGCGACGTTATGGCCGGGATTGTGCCATGCATTCAAACAGCTGTCAAGCGCAACCGCAGCCCCTGATTTTTCCGACGTTGAACGTCGGAATATTGGCTGAAATTGGCCAAAAAAATGGCTAAAACTGATTTTTGGCTAAAATTGTATGTCCAATCCCCTTGACAAGATTGCCAATTTATGTTATAGTTTCTTGTTCTGAGATGTAAAAGGCGTCTCGGAAAAAATCGACCTTAACATAAATAAGTAAGTCTCGATTGAGGAGAATCGAGGCCTATCAAATAACACTCGTTCAGATTACTCAAGTTTAGGAGTTGTGTATTTGATACGCCAAAGATTTTCTGAAAATCGGGACCAAACGGGTCCCTTTTTTCGTCGCTTCAGACGTGGAGGAGGAACTCTTCTTCGGCCCAAACCCGCCTGCCTGCCGGCAGGCAGGGATCCCGAAGAGAGAAGGTCTTCGAAGCCATGCATTCGCTGGTTCCGACTGGCGGCGCACGGTAGGTAGACGACCACGGACATACCGGATGCTTCGGCAAACCGGTGTCTCCCCTCTACATCCGAGGTGGCGAAAATAAGGAGAAAAACGATGATGATCGAGATCATTCGCATCGCAGAGGGTCGGCGGCTCATCGAGACGATCGACCCGCGGTTGTGGCTCTCGGTCGGCGGTGCCGACTTTCCGAGGAGCCTCCCGACCACGAGTCGGGAGCGCGAGCCGGTTCGCTGTCCCTGCGACTGCAGGGACATGTACAGCTTCTCGTCAAAGCGCAACCGCGGCCAGCAACCGAGGCGGCGCTTCTCCCGCGAGTCCATCCGATTCGCGGCCTAAAAACCAGCTCTGCCGGAGCGAGACGATCACAAGTCTCGACATCCGGCTCAGTACCGAAATCATGACATGCTGTCGTGATCTCAGAACTGCAACACATGGCAAGGAGGGAGCCCATGACGGTGATCCGTTTGGGTTCGAAGGTGTACTACGCCGTCGCCGGCGTGGTGTACACCTCGAAGCGTGCCGCGCTCGAAGCGCTGCACACGTAACCAGCAACGTGCCGGAGACGACATTTGTCGAGCTCCGGCCCAAAACCGAAATCACGACATAGTCGCGCTTTCGGTCTTGAACCTTAAAAACCATCGTGGCAATTTTTTCGCCGCGATAAACGTGGAGGAGAGCACATGCACGGGCCGAACACGGTTTCCGCGTATGTATGGGGAAGGAACTTAAGCAAGCCGGCTCCGCCTGCCTGCCGGTAGGCAGGGCTGGCATGTCTTGATTGTACGACCCCATGGACAAGG
>JAHJFW010000081.1 GCA_018824765.1 Patescibacteria group bacterium | reverse complement strand
TTCCTCATGCAAACTTTCAATCGTTTCCATCACCTGTCCGCCGGATTTTGAATCCAAATTTCCGGTCGGCTCATCGGCAAAAATAACAGACGGCTCGGCGACCAAGGCGCGGGCAATGGCCGCACGCTGTTTTTCTCCGCCTGACAACTGGTTGGGCTGATGGTCCAAACGATGCGACAAGCCGACCTTTTCCAAGGCGGTTTTAGCCATACCGTCCCATAAAGATTCTTTAATGCCGGAGTATACCAGCGGCAATTTAACATTTTCCAAAACCGTGGCGCGCGGCAATAAGTTAAATGCCTGAAACACAAAACCCATTTTTTTATTCCTGATCCGCGCCAGCTCTTCATCCGAATATTCGTCCATGCTTTTGCCGTCAAAAAGATATTTTCCGCCGGTCGGCCTGTCTAGGAATCCTAAAATATGCAAAAGCGTTGATTTGCCCGAACCCGACGGCCCCATGATCGCCACAAACTCACCCTCGTTGATCGAAAAGGTTATGCTTCGCAAAGCTTGCGTCGCCACTTCCTCATTATGATAAGTTTTTTCAAGCTTGTTTATCTCTATCAGGGCCATAAGTCTATTTCTCGCTAAAGGTAACCACCGCATCTCCCTCATTCACCCCGCTGATAATTTCGATGTTTCCGTCAGAACCACGCAGGCCGGTTTCCACTGTCACCTCTTTTATTTCCTCACCCACGAGTACGTTCACGATTTTAGATCCGTTCTTTCCAACAACCGTACGTTGCGGCAAAACAATAATATTTTGGCGCTTATCGGTTTCCACATCCACGTCAGCAGTCATACCGGCTTTCACGCGCGGGTCGTCTTCCAAAAACTGAAACACGGTTTTATAGGTGGCAACGCCGTCAATCAAGACTGCAGCGGGATTGACGGAAATAACCTTGGCTATGAAAACGACGTCGCTGCCATAAGCGTCCAAAACAACATCCGCCGTATCACCAATTTTGATTTTAGCCACGTCAGCTTCAGGTACGCTGGCCTCTATTTCAAACTTTGCTTCTGAAATCACGGATGCAATAACGGTACTGGCCGCAATTATCTCACCCACCTTGGCATTTTGTTTGGTTACAATCCCATCGATTGGCGAACGCAGTACTGTTTTTGCCAACTCGGCGCGATAACGTTCCAGATTCGCCCGCGCTTCCATAATGGCAGCACGCTGTGAACCAATATTCGCCTCGGCTTGCTTGACAGTCGCTTCCTGAACCGCGATCTGCTGCGGAGTTGAACCGGCTTTTTTCAAAACCAAATCAGCTTGAGCGGCAGCCACTGTATTGATTTGCGCATTCACGCCGGCCTCCGCCGTGGAAAGCGACTTTGCATTCAAAGCTTTTTGCGCCGCAAGCAATTGCTTCTGGTCATTCACTAGCTTTATCGCGGTATTAACATTTGTGCGGCCGGTGTTGATATATCCTTGGTATGTCGCCAGCGTGCTTTGGGTAATGCTGACCGCCGTATTCACGGCCTCGCTCAAACGCGACAAAAAATCCCTGATAACGGTCAAATGCGCTTCGGCATCATCCGTGGCTTTTTCCAATTTTAATTGCTCCGAAGACAAATAGCTTATTTCACTTTTTAAAAACTCCAATTCCTGCCCTGCAGAAACACGTTGCGTTTCCGCGTCTTGTTTAGCTTTTGAATCCGTAACCGTAAAAACCAGTTGCGGATCAGTGGTTTCATCGCGGTCAAAAATCGCATCCGTCTGCTTGATGACAGCGTCTTCCGCTTTCATGTAAGCGTCATGTAAAATATCGGGAATCTCGTCGTATAGATTCTGCAAATCAACATCATTTTGCGCTTGCACGCTGACGAGATTTTTTTGAGCATCCAGCAGCGCCTTTTGCGCATTGGCAAGAGTCGTCTCTGAAATCGTTATGGTCTCCGGCCGCGTACCCTCTTTTAATTCTTCCAGTTCGGCCTGCGCCGCATCGCGCGCCGCTTCATATTGCTTGAGCCTAGCCTCGGCATTGGTTACGCCAGCCGCCGCTTGCGATACCTGCGCGGCAATGTCGGCATTTTCCAGTTCAACGATAATGTCATCAGCGGCCACGTGCGCACGTTCTTCGGCATTAACTTTCGCAATTTTGCCTCCCCTTTCAAAGGCTAAATCGTTTTGCTCGGCCGCTTTGACGCGTCCGGTTACGCTTACCAATTGGATAAGGTCGCCGCGCTTGGCCACGATGTAATCATAGGCTGGTTTTTTTGTTCGATTGAAATACGCATAACCTCCGATCGCCGCGCCCACAACAGCAATAGCTGAAATAATAATTACGTGTTTTTTCATAACTTTTTCTTTTAGAACTTATTTTTGCGTTTTAGTACGGATAAATATTTTTCAGTCAATAACAAGCAATTCCCTTATTATAGCCTTCATCATCGCACATTTTGGCGTTTATTGGAAGGATTCAATTAAAATCACCCTTTCACAAGCACAGAGACCCAAAACAATTGAAATGAAAAATCGGTTGCCTCGGCATCAGTGAAATCTGACGCTTGGCAGCCGATTAGAGTCTAGTCGTCGCGATGATCTACCCGACGAGCATATAGCAGTGCGAACAATATCATGAATGGCCCAATGGCCACCGCAGATATTGAGAACCCGCGCAAAATATCCTTGGCGTCCGGGCTCATGGAATGGAAGAGCTTTAGGAGGAAAAGCCCGACTCCACCGACAAAAGAAAGTACTAAACCGTAGATGAGCGCCCAATCAGTGCCCTCCTTATTCTTTGTTCTCATGGTACACGTTCCCCTTGTTTCAGAAACTAGTAATTACTTTGATTTCTAACCATGAAAGAAGATGCGTGTCAAACGCATCACCTCCCGAATGCAACCATTGGGGCACTAAAATCAAAACATATTCGGATGTCCAACATCCGAATATGGCCGACGGTACTATTAAGATGAAACTCTGAAAACGGGCGTTCAATTCTTAGCCGTCGGCGAGAAGGCTCTTTTTCCGATTCATTAGATAGGCATACGCCGCCAAAGCCGCGCGAGCGCCATCACCCACGGAAATATTATTTTGCTTGTACGGATCATCTGTCACATCGCCTGCGGCAAAGATTCCCAAATGCGAGGTCTGCGCATGCTTTCCCTCGGTTATTACCTGTCCCTGTTTATCGCGCTCGACCACTTCCTTCACTATTTCAGAATTCGGCACTGAACCGATTTCGACAAAAACTCCGCCGACAGGCAACGTATGCTCTTTGCCGGAAACCGTATCTTTATACGCGAGCGCCGTAATAAATTTCTCGCCCTCGACGCGCAAAACTTCGGCGTTAAAAATAACCTTTATATTTTTTTGCGCCTCCACTTTTTCCTGCGTAACCGAATCCCCTTTCAAGGCATTTCCGCGTTCCAAAAGATACATTTTTTTCGCATACGGAACCAAATCAAGAACCGTTTCCAATCCGGCATTTCCGCCGCCCACAACTGCCACGTCTTTGCCTTTGAAAAGCGGCGCATCGCAAGTGGAACAATAGGAAACGCCTTTGCCTTCGAATTCCGCTTCGCCGGGCACGCCCATTTTTCTTCGCCGCGCGCCTGATGCGATGATAAGAGACTTGCCGGTGTATGTTTTTCCTTTCGCAGTTTTCACTTCAAAGTCGCAAACGCGGCCGCCGACCTTACAGCCGGTCACTTCCACTGAAACGGCCCTGTCGCCATCAGCTATAGATACGACATCCGAAAATGAGCGCACATGCGCTTCAAGTTTTTTCGCCAAATCGTAGCCGCTGATATGAATGTCGCCGATCCAATTCTGGATATCCGCGGCAACAATCGACTGCCCGCCGAACGATTCGGTGATCAGCAAAGTTTTCAGGCGTTTACGAGCCGCATAAACAACCGCGGCAATACCGGCCGGCCCGCCGCCGATCACAATGACATCGTAGATCATA
>JAHJFW010000080.1 GCA_018824765.1 Patescibacteria group bacterium | reverse complement strand
TGTCCCGTTTTGCAAGAGTTATCCACAGTTTAATACTTACAATAGCCGGTGATTTTGTTAAACTAGACTGCAGTATTTTTATTTTTTTAAATCCCAAACAATATGGTTGATTTTAAATCCGCGTTGGTTAAGTTTAACGTTGGAAAATATTACGTTAGTCCGGCGTTTATAACGGTAGTTTTCGCGTTTCTAGGCGTCGCGCTTCTAAGCATGCCAAAGACGGCGAGCGCGGCAATGTGTATTTATTCGCAAACTACGGGCGGAGCCATCGGAGATTTTAATACAGCCGCCAACTGGACAAATTGCAACGGCAATGCGCCCGGAGTGGGGGATGATGTGATAGTCACTTCCGGAACCTCCACACAATTAAGCGCACCGGTAAGTATCAGCACGATCAATTCGAGCGGCACTATTGATGCGCAGACTTTTGGACTTAATGTTACTTCTACGGTGAGGTTGGATAATGGCGGAGTGGTAACATCCACAAGCGGATATTTGGGATTTGGCGGGAGTGTTACTGTTGGCAATGTCGGAGCAAATAAAATCGGATCTATTTCGGGCAATATCAATGTTAGTTCCACTTTCGCGCTACTCGGCTCCGGAACAATTCTAGATATCGGTTCAGGAACAACAACAGCTTATGACCAGTTTACACTTGCGCAAACGGCTACATTTAATGGAGGGTCAGGAACACTTGAGCTTCATGGTAATATCACTATTGCCGCCGCAACTATAAATCCCGGGACGGGTCGAGTGGTTGTAGCGAGAGGTGCCGTACAGACATTTCTTTTTTCTGCTGTTAATCCTACCGCCTTCAGGCGCATTGAAATCAACAAATCAGCCAGCACCGTTACGCTGTCTGGAAACGCTACTACAACAGAAGATTTGATTGTGCTAGGCGGTACGTTTTCCCTCGGCGCAAACACGTTATTTGTTGGCGGTAATTTCACGGTCAACGGAGGAACATTTACACCTAGTACCGGTACAATTAATCTCAATGGCTCGGGCGCGCAAAGCGTGAGCTCCACTGCGTTATATGACCTCACGATCGCGAAATCAGGCGGGACCGTAACATTTGCCGGCACGACAACTTCAACGCATGATTTTTCCCTGACAGGCGGAACACTTTCTCTTGGAACAAATGCCTTCAATGTTGGTGGTAACTTTACTGTGAATGGCGGCACATTCACTCCCGGAACAGCCACGACCACTTTGAACGGCTCCGGAGCGCAAAGCGTCAGCTCCACAGGATTCTATGATTTAGTCGTGAACAAATCAGGTGGCACAGCGACATTTGCAGACGGTGGCATGACGGTCAGCAGAACACTTCTCTTAAGCAATGGAACCTTGAATCTCGGAAACGGCACAACCGCTTTCACAGCCGCAGGCACTCCGCTCCAACTTTGGGGCGGTACATTTAATCCGGCTAACGGCACGGTGGCTTATCAAGAGACCCAAACTGTTGCCAGCACGACTTACTACAATTTGAGCATTACTCCGTCAGCCGCAAAAACAGCGACCTTGAACGCCAGTACAACGGCGGTTGGCGCAGTTACAATCAACGCTAACGGCACTTTGGCAGTCGGCGCGAATAACTTCACGGTGCTAGGAACAATTGCCAACACAGGACTAGTCACTGTTTCAACAGGCAGTATTATCCATTTGGCCGAATCCGTGAAAATCACGAATTCTGCAGGAGTGGAAGTATCTTCTCTGACAAATCCCGGCTCGGTTTACGTTACTGTTCAAGATTCTAACAGAAACCTTGACGGCACAGTAGTTGAAACTTTGACTATTCCGGTCAGCTTCAATGCGGCCGCGGGAAGTGATGCAGAAACTATGACGTTGACGGAAACTGGCGTTGCCACCGGTATTTTTAGAAATTCGACAGCCATCGATCTCGTATCATCTTCTGTCGCTTCAGCAGGCAACAGCAGGTTTGAATTGCTCGCCAGCGGCATCGGAACCGCGACCTACACAGATTCGCAGGATGCAACTGATTCGTCTTCAGATACAGTGACTCTGACTTACGCAGGAGCCAGCACCGTTGTTACAGGCGGAGGCGGCGGGGGCGGAGGCGGCCCGACCCCTTCTCCGACAACGGCGAATCCAACACCGGCACAGATTTCCGGCCCGATTACCACGATTGACACGGTATCATTGCAATCAATGCAGAGCGCCGGCTTTGCCATTCACGAACTGGTGAAATTCCCTGATGACGGCGATCCGGCAACGCAGGAAGATACGGCAGTTTATTATCTCGGAGCTGACGGGCGAAGGCACGCTTTTCCGAACGGCAAAGTTTATATGACGTGGTTTAGCGATTATTCAAACATAAAAGTCATAGCCTTTGAGGATCTCGCGGCAATTCCGCTCGGCAGGAATGTAACTTACAAATCCGGCAGAAAAATGGTGAAGTTCACAAGTGACAATAAAGTTTATGCAGTTGAAAAAGGCGGGGTCCTGCGCTGGATCGAGACTGAACAGCTGGCTACAGAGCTTTACAGCGCGAATTGGAATCAGCAGATTGACGATATTGATATCGCCTTTTTTCCAAACTATATTATAAGCAATCCAATAGAAAATGCGGCTGACTTCAGTCCGTCAGATGTTGAAGCCTCGGTAAGCTATCCAAGCGACTCAATGGGCATACAAGGTTAAGAAGGCAGCGCGGCTGGGGCGGCTTTGAATGCCAGCGCTTTCCTTGACCATTAGTCACATCAAAGTTATCGTTATCTGAAATATGGATACCGAATTTTTTGAGTTGTCTCTGACACGGCGGGAATTGTTGGAAATCTATGCGGCCCTGACCCAGTGGGCGATTTTGGACGATGTTGTCAGAGAGGAAAAAGGTTTGGAGCAGGTTGGCGGCAGGAATTTAATGGAGCGTCTTGACCTGTTGTTGCGTCTGCCGGAGGAGCAGTTCCAAAAAATGACAGCCTCCCTGGAAGACGAACTTTGGGAATATTCGTGGTTCGCATTTACGGGAGAATGGGCATGGTTTCGCGCTTACAGCGAAGTGCGGAAAGAATTAAGCGAGAAAAAACGCACGGTTACTGGCACGAAATTCAAGGAGATGGTTGAGAGAAGATATCGCAAAGATTTCGATACTTATGTCAAAGAAATCGAAATGCGCGAAGCTGCAACCGAACAAAAGAAGAAACAGAGCAAATCAGTCAGTTTATAGCGGGATCAATAGGATTATTTCCTGAGCGGAGACCGTTGCAAAATTCAATATTGCCTGAGCTTGTCGAAGGCGTACCGTAATAAAAAAACCAATAATGTAACCCTTCTCAGCCAAAGGCTGATCCGCCTCAGGAGGAGACTGCGCTCATGGGATATTTACTATTTTCCAACTTGCCCGTCTTTTACGACGATGTCGAAATTTTTTGCGCTTGTTTCGGTTTGCGGCGTTTTTGTGTATACGTTTAAATCCGGCAGGCGACGGCTTAAATAATAAGCCGCACCCATGTAAATGATTATAAAAATGGCAATCACGTGCAAGAAGGAATTGTCCTGGTCAATTATTTCCGGCAGTATTCTAAACAAGGCGTATGCGGCGCCTAATACAAGCAAAGCGATGATGACGGGCCAGAGATACATAAGCTAGGAGGGGATTGGAGTAGAGAATAGCCAGCAGAGGGAATCTATATTTGGCGCCAGGAACCCAGTGTATGGTTCTTTTGATTCGTTATCCACAGAAAAAAAGAGCTTTTTTACCTCTCAACACAGCTAAAATTTGAAAATGCCGTTACGAAATTTGACGCGGCCGCTCTGAATTAGAAGATGCTCTTCAAACCGCTTTGATTCTAGCCAAAAATACGAAAAAAGTATAGGCTTAAAGCCGCTGTCCGCAATAGGCCGCGAATTATGGAAGAATATTCCAAACAATTAACTGAACAAGTCCTAAAAGCGCTGTTTCCAAAGGTTGAAGAGAAGGAAACCGAGGGACAAAAACTATCCGTCCACGAAACCATCAGCCGGTTTTCGTTTTTATATGAACGCATCAGAAATGCGGTTGATTATAAGGACGAGCATTTGATCCGCAAAGCGGCGATTTTGAGGATACTGAAGCGCTTGTTGATTTTGGAGGCAAACCCCGAAGCGCTGGCAGGCAGTTTGATAAAAGAGTTGATAGGAGCGCGTTATTTGCCAAACGGCCAGTTGCCGGACACGGTCGTCAAAGATGTCGCGTTATTGGTCCAGAAGTATCAGGCGGTTGCCAGAATCAATGCCGGTTCAGAGCGGCATTTGGAGTGGCTGCGCGGCGTATTGTCCGTTGAAATCGAAGAAACTTTGGTGGACCAAACCAAGGAAAAAGCGCTTGTGATGTTTCTTTACGAAAGGGTGATCGGCGGCTTGAGAGTTGACGGGATGTCAATGGAAGAGACCGAGCGCAGATTGCAAGTCTACGTCGCGTGTTACAGGTCGCTCATAAAAGCGGATGACGAAATGCTCGGCTATAAGCTTTTGAGGGCTTATCTGCCGGAGTGGCTGGATGCGCAGGATTGGCTGATAAATCCCCGTCCCATTGCCGAGCGTCTGGTGGCTATTGAACGGCGGATTAAATTGCGTTTGCGGCACAAATTATCGCAGCAGTTTTTGCGCGCCATCAAACCGTATGCGGTTTCTCTCGGATTGCTGCGTGACGCTTTGCCGGAAGATAAGGAGCAGGCCGCCGAGCTTTTGAACCAGCCGGACCAATTGGCCGTTGTTTTGGACAGAACGGCAGAAGAACGTTATGCCAAAGCGCGCGGCAAACTGCGCCGCGGTACAATGAGGGCGATTGTCTATCTTTTTTTCACAAAAATGTTGGTTGCGCTACTACTTGAAGTTCCGCTCGAATGGCTTTGGTATAAAGGCGTTAATAAAGTGGCATTGGGAATCAATTTATTGTTCCCGCCGCTCCTCATGTTTTTTGTTGGTTTGCTGATCCGCGTGCCAGGTCCGGAAAATACGGCAAAACTAAAAAGCGGAGTGGATGATTTGCTGTCTGAAGGAGTATTGAAAATTAAAAATATCAAAGCGCCGAAAATGCGGAATAAGATGACCACTTTTTGGTTTACGCTGGCTTATATCTCAACATTTATCCTGTCTTTCGGACTGACTATCTCTGTTTTGCGGACGCTTGCCTTCACATGGCTGTCAGTTGCGATTTTTATTTTCTTTTTGTGCGTTGTCAGTTTTTTCGCCTTTCGTCTCCGCACGACTGCCAGGGAAGTTGTGGTGATTGAAGGCAAGCAGGGATTTTTTTCCATGCTGGTGGATTTTTATTCCTTCCCCATCCTTCGCGCCGGAAAATGGCTATCGCGTAGCATTAACCGTATTAATGTCTTTCTGTTCATATTCGATTTTTTATTCGAAGCGCCATTCAAGCTATTTTTGGTAATTCTCGAAGAATGGTTTGCTTTTATGAAAGAGAAGAAAGAGGAGCTTTGACTAAAAAGGAAAGGCAGATCGTAGTTCGCATTTCGTAGTCCGGTGGGAATAACGGGCTGGAAGAATGACGAAATCCGAATGACTTATGTGGGGAAAAGTAGCTGGTATCTGGTAGCTAGTAGCTTGTATGAGGAGAGGGGAGAATTGGGAATTTGGAATCGGGAATGGAGAATCGGAATGACGAAAGACGAATGAAGGAAAGGGGAAAATTTCCAATGTCCGAATTGTCCCCATACCAGCTGCGAGCTGCCAGATACCAGCTACTTCCCGTCATCCACATCCGTATTTTCCTAGGTAGTCGTACTTTCGTAGAACCTCTTGATAATAAACAATAATCCATAATGCCATTCACAGTTTTGAAAAAATCGTTGGTTTCGGCAGCCAGACTGGGTACTTTGCAAACGCCGCACGGTGAATTGCGAACCCCATTTTTTATGCCCATCGCCACTAAGGGCGCGGTAAAAACGCTGTCGAGTTTTGATATTGAAAAATTGGGAAGCCCGATTTTGCTGTCAAATACTTATCATTTATATTTGCGGCCAGGATTGGAAGTTTTAAAGAAATTCGGCGGTTTGCATAATTTCATGTCTTGGAATGGCGCGCTTTTAACTGATTCGGGAGGTTATCAGGTTTTTTCTTTGGCCAAGATGCGAAAAATAAAGGAAGAGGGCGCAGTCTTTGCCTCGCATATTGACGGCTCGCGCCACTTGCTTACACCGGAATTATCAATGGAAATACAACGGATTATCGGCAGTGACATTGCCATGGTGCTGGATGAATGCACGCCGGCCAATTCTGAACGCAAATATTTAATTGATTCTTTGGCGCGGACCACTCGCTGGGCCGAGCGTTCAAAGCAGGCGTTTGAAAAGGGGAGGGGAGAATCGGTGAATCCAGACGCGCGGATTTTCGGCATAGTGCAGGGAGGGACTGATTTGGAGTTGCGTGTCCAGCATGCAAAAGATTTGGCGGCTTTGGATTTTGACGGTTATGCCATTGGCGGACTTTCGGTCGGCGAGCCGTTTGCCGATGCGTGTGGGACGGTTGCGGCACTGGACACGGTTTTGCCGCAAGATAAACCGCGTTATTTTATGGGCGGCGCCCAGCCGAATGAAATAATCGAATATGTAAAAAGGGGCGTGGATATGTTTGATTGCGTTTTGCCGACGCGCAACGCACGTCACGGAATGCTGTACAGATTCGTACATGACGACCTGTCCAAACCGGATTTTTACGAGACTGTTCATGTTACAAATGAAAAATGGAAAATGAGCGACGAGCCGCTGGCAGGCGTTGACTCGTCTGATGAGATAAGCCACGAGCTTTCACGTTATTCGTATGCATATTTGCGCCATTTATTTACGGTTGATGAGATTTTAGCGTTAAGATTGGCGACTATGGTGAATGTCAGATTTTATCTGGAGTTGATGGATAAAATCAGGAATTCTATCGGCACGATTTTATAGTCATGTAGCAGGGGGATGGAAGTATCCACATGCGCTATGTGGATAACGTACCAGGTACGTACCAGGTACCTTATCCACAAGGGTGGCCGGCACTTAGTGCGGCATGCCGGGATTTTCATCTGTGTACCAGGTACGTACCTGGTACCTTATACACAAGGTGGGCATGGCACCGAGCGTGGCGTACAGGGATTTATATGCGCGTTGACCCAAGTTTATGCTTGTGTTATCCTGCGTGCTCCGTGCTCTTTTTTTCACAATCCAACCGTGAGGTTCGTCAGAATGATTCAAGCGGCAATAAGCGCGCAAGAACATACAGTTAGTGACGTCACGAACAGTCGTTTCGGGAGCTATCCGAAACCAATGCGCCATTTTCTTGCGGCAAATGTCGTCGCAAGCAAGCAGTTTGTGAAGGATGCGCCGTTGCGGCATGCGTGGTTTGAAAGCCACAGCTTCCGCCCGATGGCCGGACTCTGCGTTGACGGCCGCGTCCAGGATTTTTCCGAGGCCATTGGTTTGCCGACCGGTGTGATCGAGGTCTTTCGATCCGGTGGCGCCACCATCAATTGCAGGAGCATCAGTTTCAGCAAGCGTGTCTTGGAAGCGGTTCGCAAGACGCATGACCGCGGACTTGATCAGGATCACGCGCCAATGGTTTCGATGTTCATGTGCGTGGCGCATTACTCCCATTCGCATCCGAAAGACGCGTCTTGCGCCGCTTGGGAGCACCAGATCGAGTTGGCCTTGCAGGCAATGCAGAACAATGCGGACCAGCTGAACAGAAGCTATGCGCATGATGTTATGCAAGGCCTGCCGCGCCGCTTGGTCGCTTTTCCTGTTCTTGTGGATACAGACCTGGATGCCGTCATCGTGATCGGTCCGGAGGGTAGGCTTTCTGTGCGCGAATTGGTGGCTAACTATTCGCCACAAAGCGAGGCGCATTCCACTTGGGCGATAGTCGCTCGGCTGAAGCGTATCTTTCCCGAACATTGGCGGCCGCTCATCGAGTTGGCGCCGTACATGCGCATGCGCTTCTACGAAGATCTGGCCGGGCTCTTGCGCGCCAATCTCTCGTTCGTGCAGAGGGTGATCGATACCAAGCGCCCGGTCGAGCTTCTAGTCCATCAGGAGCGATTGGTTTTCGTCGGCCGCCACGCCGACTGGAACACAGAGCATGACACGGTGTTTCTGATCGATGACGACAATCACCGCCTCAAAAAGGACTTCGCAATCGCAGTCAAGTACGTCGCCAAGAACATACTGATCGATGCGATCACGGAGAACGAACGCGACTGGATTGTGCCGATTGCCATCAATGTTCCTCACGATGGGGACGACCGTCTTCCAACCGAGGAGTATGTCAGGCAAGTCCTGTTGGATCTGAAGGCCTATATTCCGGAGATTGCGCCAAGCGTTGTGAAATGGCTTCTGTCTTCACATGGTTTTGGGAACATCGATTTGCCGGTTTGGGCACATATCGCGGTTGAAAAGCTCGCTAATCGCGTGATGTTCCATGCCACCGTGAGCGACCGCGCCACGCGCTTGTTCGTTCCAATCGCAACAGTGTAGCTATACGGCCTCGGTGCTAGCCAGCCGTTTCTTCTTAAGCCCGTCACCTTTGGCGGGCTTTTAATTTTCACCTACCCACTACCACGCTTCTTGCCTCTCGGCTTACTACTCGCTATCCTATACACCTATGCCACACAATTGTAACAATCTTTTGGTCCATTGCATGGACTTTCGTTTTATGAAGGGCGTGAGGAATTATCTCGATGCCCATAATATGGTCGGTGATTGCGATTTGGTTTCAATCGCAGGAGCAGCGAAAAATATTGCGGATCCAGCTTCGGAATCGGAACGCGAGTTTTTGCTGAAGCAAATAATGCTGTCCCATAAGCTCCATAATATGAAGCGGCTGGTTTTGATGAACCATTTGGACTGCGGCGCATACGGCGGTTCGGCTGCGTTTGAAAATCCGGCAGCGGAAAAAGCCAAGCATACGGCGGATTTGAAAAAAGCTGCGGAAATTATAAAAAACACTTATCCTGACGTGGAGGTATGTTTGGCGATTGCGAGTTTGGATGAAAAAGGCGATGTTGCCTTCGAAGAGATCGGATAGTCAGCCGGCCTTTAGACGGGCCGTGCAGGCGCTGATGCGGCAATATGGGCCGCAGGGTTGGTGGCCGCGTATCGTCGTGGAGCGCGGAACTTTTATCGTTAAACATCATCCAGGGCCAAAGAGGTCATGGCTCAGTAAAACATCTGACTTGCAGGCGTTTGAAGTAGCAGTAGGGGCGATTTTGACCCAAAATACAGCTTGGAATAACGTGGAAAAAGCGCTGGTTAATCTGGCGCAAAAAAAATTATTTTCAGCCGGCAATATCATCGAGGCTGAAGACTCGGAGATTGCGGCCTGCGTAAAACCGGCCGGATATTACAAACAAAAAACAAAAAAGCTGAAGGCATTGGCTGAATTCGCTGAGGACTTAGGCGGATTGACCAAACTGAAAAATTATAAATCGGCGCGATCAAAGCTTTTGTCGGTTTGGGGTATCGGTCCGGAAACTGCAGATACGATACTGCTGTATGGTTTGAATATTCCGATTTTTGTTGTGGACGCTTATACAAGGCGTTTTCTCGCTTCTTTAAGCGGTCTAATGGAGTGGAAAGACGCGTCTTATGACAATGTTCAATTTTTTTGTTCAAAAGCTTTAAATGGGGGTGCGGATTTATTTCAGGAAGCGCATGCAGTGATGGTCAGATGGGGGAAGGATCAAGGGCGTTAGAGCCTTGCAAACCGCATACATGGCGGCTAAGCTCATATTATGAATTTGGAGGCGTTAAATGCGGAACAGCGCAAAGCGGTCGTGCATGACCGTGGCCCGCTGTTGATTGTGGCTGGCGCAGGAACCGGCAAGACCACGGTTTTGACCCAGCGTTACGCTTGGCTGATTTTGGAAAAAAAACTTGCGCCTGACAATTTGCTGGCGCTGACTTTTACCGACAAAGCGGCGGAAGAGATGGAAAACCGCGCTTTACAGCTTTTGCCGAACGGAACTTATGATTTTTGGATTTCCACGTTCCATTCATTTTGCCAGCGGATTTTGGAGCGGCATGCTTTGGAAATCGGGTTGCCGAATGATTTTAAAATTCTAAATGAAACCGACGGCTGGTTATTGTTGAAACGGCATATTAACGAATTGCCGCTGGACCATTATAGGCCGCTCGGAAATCCTGTTAAATTTTTGTCAGCGCTGATCCGCCATTTTTCTCGCGCGAAGGATGAGGGCGTAACAGCTGAAAGGTACCAAGAATTCGCGCAAAATTGCATTTTGGACGGAGATAGCGAAGTTGTTGACGGAGAGCGGAAAAAGCTTAAAGAACTGGCGGATTGTTATTTTGCCTATCAGCGCATATTACGCGAGGAGGGTTGTTTGGATTTTGGAGATTTGATCGTTGAAACGCTTCGTGTATTACGCGAGCGGCCGGCCATTCTCGACCATTACCGCAAGCGGTTTAAATATATTTTGATCGATGAATTTCAAGATACCAATTGGGCGCAATATGAGATGGTGAAACTTTTGGCAGGCGATGAAAAAAACATCACAGTCGTGGGCGATGACGATCAGGCGATTTATAAATTCCGCGGCGCTTCTTTAGCGAACATCTTACAGTTTAGGGATGATTTTCCGGACACTGCCACAGTTGCTTTGACTGATAATTACAGGTCAACACAAAATATCCTCGATCACGCATATGGCTTTATAAAAAACAACGATCCCTACCGCCTTGAGGTTAAATTAAGCGACGAAGGCATCAGTAAGGCTTTGCGGAGTTTTTTGGACAAAACCGGGACAGTAAATGCAAGGTGGTATCCTACCTTGGAGGACGAGGCCGCGTCTGTAATTGATGAGATAATCAAGAAGAAAGACGTGCGGCAGGATTTATCCTGGAATGATTTTGCGATTCTGGTGCGTTCCAATGAGAGTGCCACTCCGTTTATCAATGAACTTGATAATTGCGGCGTGCCGTATTGTTTTTACGCTTTGCGCGGCCTCTATGCAAAGCCGAGCGTTTTGGACCTAACGGCATTTTTCAGCGTGTGCATCAAGCCTTTTGAATCAACCGCGGTCTGGCGCACGGTTACGGCGCCGTGTTTTGATTTTACGAATGCAGAAGCCGCAGAGTTGTTGCATCTGGCCAACCAAAACAGCCTTAACTTGTGGAAAACGTTGGAGCGCGCCGCTATGTATGCGGAAGCCTTGGGACAGGCAGGCGTGGAAAAGGCCGCCAAGTTCGTGAAGCTGTTCAACGAGCTCCAAGCGGAAGCGCGTCGCGCCACGCCTTTGAAAATGCTGCACAGTGTCTTGGAAAAAACCGGTTATTTGCATTATCTTTTACAGGGCGATGAAGCGAAAAAAATTGAATCCTTGAATATTTTGAAGGCTTTTGAGCAGCGTCTAAAAAGGTATGAAACAGCCGCACGAGAACCGACGCTGAAAAATTTTTTGGAAGAGTTCCAATTGGAGATCGACAGCGGCGAAAAAGGCGAGCTGAAAGGGGATCCGGAAGCCGGTCCGGAGCAGGTCAAGGTGATGACCGTACACACTTCCAAGGGTTTGGAATTCAGTTATGTGTATGTGGTGTCATTGGTTGACCAGCGTTTTCCAACGCGCGAACGCAGCGACGCGATTATGTTGCCGGACGGTCTTGTCAACGAGCGTCTGCCTGAAGGCGACACGCATTTGGAAGAGGAGAGGCGGCTTATGTATGTGGCCATGACTAGGGCCAAGGAGTATTTGACATTGACCGGCGCCGCAAATTACGGCGGAAGCCGTCCGAAAAAACCCTCGGTTTTTTTTCAAGAGATCGGTTTGCAACCGGAAGATATGGCTGTGCAGGGCTCGCAAATCAGGACAGCGGGCGAGAATAAAAATATGGCAGCGTTTAAGCATGAGGAAAAAGATCTTTTCAAATTGAAGCGCAGGTTTTCATTTACGCAGTTGGCGGCTTTTAATAAGTGCCCGTTGCAGTACAAGTTCGCACATTTATACCGCATTCCCATTCTTGGTTCGTATAACCGTAGCTTCGGGCAGGCTATGCATTTGGCATTGCATGATATTTTACAATTGCATCTCGATCGGCTGGCGGCCAAACAAGGAAGTTTATTTGCGGCTCCGCCAGAGATTGCGCCGGAAGATGAGACAACGGGTTTCAAGGTTACAATCGATGAAGCGTTGGAAATTTATGAGCTTCGTTGGCATCAAAACGATTATTGGTATCCTAGCGAAAAAGCGTATGAGGATCATTATAAAGAGGGGCGTGCGGCTGTCAGGCGCATGTGTGAAGCGTGGCAAGTTGCCGTGCCCGCTGTTAAGTATTTGGAATTGCCATTTGAATGGAAAGCCGGAGAGCACTCCTTAAAAGGCAGTATTGACCGTATTGACGAATTGGATGGCGGAGGGATTGCGATTTACGATTATAAAACCGGGCAGGCAAAGGCAGGGGATAAACTTGTAAGTTCCGATAAAGAACAGCTGCATATTTATCAACTTGCCGTGGAAGGCAGGGGATTATCCGTAAAAAAATTATGCTATGTTTATGTGAGGAGCGGGCTTGAGGTTGAAGTTGAATTATTGCAGGGTGAAAAACGTGGGGATTTTATTTTAAACAAACAGCGGCAAATGGATGAGATTTTAAGTTCTGATTTTGCGCCAAGTCCGTCAACCTTCATTTGCAAGTATTGCGATTTCAGGAATATCTGCGAGTTTCGTAAATTGTAAGACCTACCACCTACATACTCCCAATATGGCCTTCCAGCCGATCAAAAAAATTCTTACTAGCGTGATGCAGAGCCACAGTTTTTCAGGCAAATTGCAGGCTTATCGCGTTTTAGAAACGGCTAAAGAGGTGCTGCAGAATTTGTGGGACGAGGAGCGGGCGGCTTACATCAATCCTTTATCGTTTAAAGAGGGAAAATTGAAATGTGTTGCTTTGTCGCCGTCAGCCAAACAACAGTTATCGCTTGAGCAGACGCGCTATATGAATGAAATTAATCGTCGGTTGAATGGACGCGTTGTTTTCAGTCTGCAAATAATTGGAAAAGGTTTTTAAGGCAAGGCAGGGCAAATCTCCTTTGTATCGAGAATAACGTCACTAAGAGACGCAGGTTTGTTCAAAAGCTTGTTTTTCGTTTATAATTGATTTAGATGATTTGATTGCTCGTCATTTTTAACCGCTTATTGTTTATTGTTGCAGTATGACCTTTCGCATGTATCTTCTGTTTATGGCTCTGGCCACGGTTCTGTCATGGATCGCTTGGACAGGCGTATTGATAAGCACGAATCCATACGAAGCCGGAGTGCCGGGATTTTTGATTTTTTATTTGACCCTTTTCATGGGCTTGGCCGGCACGCTGACTTTATTGGGTGTGGTATATCGAGTTAAAATTTTACGGCGGCAGGAAGTGAAAATCCGCGAGGTGCGAAGGTCATTCCGCCATGCCATTGCTTTATCAATCGCGGCCATCATTTCATTGGCGCTTTCGGCCCAAGGCGGTTTTAAGTGGTGGTATCTGCCGTTAATAATTTTGGTATTGGCCACAACCGAATATTTTTTTCTTGTTAAAGAAGAGTCGCGTAGGGTTTGAATACTTTTTTGGTTCATTGCGGCTAGGCTTAAAAACCTTTTTCCACTCTTGCCGTTATCGTTTCCGCATGTCTAAGATGTGTGGGTTATGATAGCCGCTTTGGCAAAATTTTTTTCAAAAGATTTAGGGGTTGATCTCGGAACGGCCAATACCTTGATATATACCAAGGGTAAGGGCATTGCTATTAATGAACCGTCATTTGTCGCCGTGAATACGCGCAACGGCCGGCTCTTGGCAGTAGGCCACGAAGCCAAGGCCATGCTTGGCAAAACGCCGCCGCATGTTTTGGTTACACGTCCGTTGAATCGCGGGATTATATCTGACTTCGAAGTGACCGAAAAAATGTTAAGGTATTTTTTCGAAAAAGTGCATCGAGAAAATACCGCTTTTATGCCACGCCCCAGGGTGGTTATAGGCGTGCCACTGGATGTTACTGAGGTGGAAAGAAAAGCCGTGGGTGACGCAGTACTGGCGGCGGGCGCCCGCGAAGTGCATATTATCGAGGAGCCTATGGCCGCGGCTATCGGAGTCGGATTGCCGATTTCCGAACCGATCGGCAATATGATTATTGATATCGGTGGCGGCACGACAGAGATTGCCGTAATTTCGCTAAACGGGGTGGTAACAGCAAAATCGATCCCAATTGCCGGAGACGAAATGAACCGCAACATAATGCAATATGCCAGAGATGTGTTCAACCTGCTATTGGGGGAAAGGGTTGCGGAGGAGATTAAAATTGATGCCGGGTCGGCAATGCCATCGGACGAAACATCAGAAGTTGCGATGCGCGGACGCGATCTGCTTTCCGGTTTGCCGCGCGAAATTTTGGTTAATGATGAACAGGTTAGGGAAGCTTTGGCGAGATCCGTCAAAGCAATTATTGAACATATTAAATCAATTTTGGAAATCACGCCGCCCGAACTTGTGGCTGATATTTATCGTCGGGGAATTATTTTAGCCGGCGGCGGCGCGCTTTTGAAAAATTTGGACAAAGCTATCGCTGAAGGCACGGGTTTGACAGTGCGCATAGCTGACGAGCCGTTGACGGCCGTGGTCAAGGGGACGGGAATTTTATTGGAGGACAGGCGTTTGCTGAAAGATGTGGCTTTTCCAGCGACGGATATTATGCGCTAGCCGTGGAGTATAAATACCAAATTCCAAGTACCAAATACCAAACAAATCCCAATGACTCAAATCCCAAACTTTTCGGAAATTTGAAAATTGTAATTTGTTTGGGATTTGGGATTTAGTACTTGGAATTTATTTAGAGATGTATGAATTTTCGTTCAAAGGCAATCATTACAACGCTTGCTGTAACCGCGCTCATCGCCGTTTTGCAGATAGCCAGAATTTTGGATCCGCTCGAAGGAGGTTTGCGTGTTATGTTTTTGCCGGTCGTGCGCGGCATGGCATCACTTGGCGATTCGACGCGCAACGCTCTTTTGGGCTCGCCTGAAGCGAAAGTTTTAAAAGAGAGAAATTCCGAACTTGAAGCGCGTTTGGCGTCGCTCATCGTGGATTATGTGCGGCTAAGATCATTGGAAGAGGAGAACAGGTCTCTGCAGGCTTTGATCAAATTTCAAAACGATACCGGATATGACAATTTGCCGGCGCGCATTATCGCGCAAAGCACAGATCCCAAGAGTGCGACAGTGATGATTGATCGCGGATCAAGGGACGGCGTTGAAACCGGCATGGCCGTTGTTATTGGAGACGGGATACTAGTTGGCAAGGTTACGGGTTTGCGTGAACGCGTGGCAACTATAACGTTGATATCGGATGAAAGCAGCCGGATCGCCGCCTCCGCCTTAGGCGGAAAAGAGTTGTTCGGTCTGGTTGAAGGCCGCGGCAACGGCGTGGCGCGCCTGACATTGGTTCCGCAGTCCGCGGACTTGAAGCGCGACGACGTTGTTGTAACCGCAGGGACAGAGGATAAGATTCCAGCTAATCTTATTGTTGGCATAATCAACGAAGTGGAAGGCAAGGCGACTGACCCGTTTAAAAGCGCTTCGCTTGAATCATTGGTTAAACCGGAGCGTTTGAGCATCGTAATGGTTTTATTGCCTTCGGTTTTACGGCCGGAGCATTGATTTTATGACACGTTCGCGATGGATATTGGTTATTGTTGCCGCCTTGCTTACAGGATTGTTGCAGGTAACTTTTTTTTCGCTTTTGCCCGAACCTTTTCGCGGAGTCCAGCCGGTTTTGATTTTATGCGTTTTAGGGGTG